>CAYMBM010000052.1:0-5279 GCA_964388705.1 uncultured Candidatus Saccharibacteria bacterium | reverse complement strand
CGAAGTTGATTTAGTATGCCAAAATTGCAAACAAACACTAGGAACTTATATAATTACGAGAAAGAAAAACGTCCAGCATTTCGTTTATATGTTAGTTCGGTCAATATAAAAGTTGTGAATTCGCGTGCAGTAAAATTCTAACACTGTAGATCACGCTGCACCAAGAATAAGCATTTTGTTATAATGATCAGGTTATTTTGCCATCTTAGCTCAGTGGTAGAGCACCTCCATGGTAAGGAGGGGGTCTCGGGTTCAAATCCCGAAGATGGCTCCATAATCTGTTGAACTTCGGTGATATATCTGTTAGAATAGCCCAGTTATGAAACGACTATACAAGTCTGAAACTGATAAAAAAATTGCTGGTGTTTGTGCCGGACTGGCCGAATATTTTGACGTTGACCCCACGCTGGTACGAGTCGGCTACGTGCTGGCAACACTTGTGACTGGTTTTGTTCCCGGAGTGCTTGGTTATCTTATTCTGGCCATCATTACGCCCAAGAAAAGCGAGGTCGTTAATGGCTAAGAAACAAGGCAAACGCAAAGTTGTTGGTTTGGTGTCCGAAGAAAGCGGCCATCGACATTATTACACCGTCAAAAACACCATGAACACCCCCGATAAACTAAGTCTGCGCAAATATGACCCAGTGCTGCGTAAACATGTACTCTACGTTGAAACCAAAAAAAGCCTCGGTCGCAACGAAGTCAAACCCCGTAAAGGCTAATCTCGCGGTTTAGAAGCATGTGTGACGTCAAGCACGGTATTTACTAGCTCAGCGTGACTCCAAACGAGTGGAGCCACCGATATGGGGCTACCATCGGCTGGGTTGACCTGTTCGGGGAGCACACCGCTGGGTAAAGCATGTTTGAGTGCCCAGTCCAGGACCTGTTTGGCCTGATCGGGTTGCTGATGTCGACTATAATACTGAGCCATCCACAAGGAAGTAACAATCCACGGATTTCCCAGATATGGCGGGCTAGATGCAAAGTATGTATCGTTCAGATATCGTGGAGCACCGCCGCTTGGTGATTGGTCAAACAATTTTGTTTCGATAGTTTTGACCGTTGCCTTGAGGTGATCGTTGGTTTGGTGTGGATTACCAAACATCATAGCTCCATACATGCTAGAAACATCAAGGGTATCGTCAAACGCCAGTGAACCATCTTCTTGTAATAAAAATCCTTTGCGATAAGCTTGCTGTTTGTCATCAAACAATGTGTCAATATTTCTCAAAATGTCCTCTGCGGTCGCCGTCCAGGTCACCGCATCGTCAGGGAACTCAAACAGTTCTGCAAATTCAGCCGCCACTTGCAACGCTTGGTAGACCAAAAAAGTCGTATAGGTGTTGGTTAAAAATTTTTCTTCCCACAGGTCGTAGCTGGCGTGGGGTAGTTTGGTCTGATCATCAATAAACGAGGACAGAAAGTTACCAGCTGGTTGAATAAACGTGGTGTAGAGATTACGCACAAAATCGGTATCGTAGGTATGAGTATAAAATTCGCCCAGCATATAGATAATAATGGCCGTCTCGTCTTCTTGGATAGCCAATTCTTTGCGTCTGCCATGAAGCAGGGGATGCCAGGTGCTGCCGATGGCTTTGTCGGGCTGATACTTGTGCATCATGTAGCCGTCGGGAGCCATAATGTCACGGCAAAATTCAAAAAATTTCTTGGGCTCTTCGGTAATTCCCATGCGAATCAGTGGCCAAATGACAAATGCTCCGTCCCGAGGCCAAACGTAACTGTAGTAATCACGACCGTAGTTATAGATTGAGGAGTCACAGGAAGCGATAATACCACCGCGTTTATCTATATGGGCTTTAATGAGCATTAGTGACTTTTTGACTTCTGGACGATACTTAATATCGATACGATGAATAATATGCTTGGCTGGGTCTAGCCATTCATGCCAAAACTGACGGTTTAGCGTCAGGCGTTTATCAAAACCTTCTTCTTTAATACGATGATGGATTCGCTCGGCGGAGAACTGTGAATCGGCCACGACAATCCAATAGTCGACAGCCGCGCTTTTACCGGCGGCAATTGGCAGGACAAAACGAATTACAGAGTCCACACCACCATGTTCAACAGCGTTGCCAGATAATTCACCATCTTCGGCATCGCGAAAGGTGCCTTCTTTATCTTCAATGTCATAAATACCAACAGCAAACTGATCATAGACCTGACCTTTGTCGGTCACCCCATATATTAGCAACGAGCATCGCCCCTTGTAATCAAGAATGTAGTTTTCTTCGGGTACAAATAGCGCTGTATCGGCTCGGCCAGCTCGTGATATTTGAAATACTTGATGTATAAACAGCCGTACTTCGCGTTTGGTTGTTGCTTGGTTGCTAACACTAAAACGACGATAAAAAACGTTGAGTTCACTATCGACAAAGTCCCGTGAAGTAATAGTAACTGCCAGCTTGCGGTTCTTCATGGTAACAGTACTAATGAGTGCATCGTCGTCAAAGGTAACTTCTATATCCCAGCTGCCGTCATCTACCCACGAGAATTTCTTATCAACCCATACGCCAATCTTATGTTGGGCACTTCGGGCTGTTGTTAGGTTATCCAGACCAACGTAAGGATAATAAAAGTCATGCACCAAGCCCTCTTCGTTCAAGCCCACGGTCAGGCTGCCATTGCCCAGCATTACCGGCCTACCCATAATCTACCCCCATGCTTTCACTAATCTTAGCATGTTAGACCTCGAGGCCTTTTTCGCTTAATCTGAACTTGAGATCATGCCAAACGTTCATAAAGTTCAGATAGGCCTCGTAAGGTGTCTCGTACGGACTAAAGTAGGCGTGAATGTCACCATCGTTAAACCATTTGGTGCACATATAGTAAAAATGATCAGAGGTCTGCAATTTGCGCCAATCCTCAATCAATTGGAGGTCGCCGCTCTTAATAATGTTGTCCTGTAAACTATAGAGCGCCGTAAGCGCCTGTTTTTGCATTGGGTTATCCTGCCAGGCGGACAAGTCGCGCTCAGTATCGGCCCACGTAATGGTTTGAGAAATGTCTATCTGATCAACTGGTTCATAGGCTTCAGCGGCTTCGGAAACCGTCATAAACGTATTTCCTTGGGTTTTTAGCCATTCACGGGGCAAGTGATTAAGAAACTCAAAGATACCGGTTTCGCCCCATTGGTGCTCGCCAAATGTTTCATAATCCATGAACAAGTCAAAATTGGTGGCCTTACCTGACTCATTAAGCCAATGCGTAAATTTATCTGCTGTCAACGGCCATTCCGCCCAGTCACGATCACCAAATCGAAAGGCTATATCATCACTGACTTTGTAATTTTTCATCAGTAATCGAATGTTTTTGGTATAGATCGGTCGATACACGAAATTAGGACTGCGCCAACCGAGAACTGGGTCCCAGCCTTCAGTCAAAATGGCTTTATAGCCAGCTTTATCCGCCCAGATGGCGAGATCATTATTGTAGCTCAGCTCAGTGTTACGGAAAGTTGTCGGAGTTTTACCAAATAGATCCTCGATTTTTTGACGGTGCATGTTGACCTGCATTTCAAACTCAGGCAAAGAGTAAAAGAAGGCAAGGGAGTGGTGGTAAGTTTCGCCCAAAATCTCCACTCTACCAGTAGCCACTAACTCTTGGAAGGACTCGAGCGCGCGAGGTGACCAGGCTTGCATTTGCTCTAAAACCGTCCCGGTAATCGATAGACTTAGGCGGAACTCAGGATGTTTATTTAACAACTCAAGCAATCGTTTGTTGGTTGGTAGATAAGATTTTTCGGTAATTTTATGCATCAACTGCTCGTTATTGGTCAACGTCTCGCCACTGGCTGAAAAGTAATCACTGGTCTTACTACTATCAAAAATAGTGTAGTGTCTAATCCGATATGGTTGATGAACGTGCAGATAGAGGACGATTGATTTCATAAGGCCATGGCCGCCTTGTGCTGTTCGTAAATACCCATTAGCCGATCGGCGGCGGTGTTCCAACTTAGTCGTTGATACTCGTTACGAGCATTATTAGTCAGCTCTGCCCGTAAAGCCTGGCTCCGGACCGCACCAGTTATTTGGTTGGCCATTTCTTTGACATCCCAATAATCAACTTTCAGGCAGCTCTTTAACACTTCCGCTACCCCAGATTGTTTACTGATTAAGGAAGGAGCTCCATAGCCAATGGCCTCTAACGGTGTCAGTCCGAATGGTTCTGAAACTGAAGGCATCACAAACAAGTCAGCTATCCGAAAGGCATCCCGCCAACTTCGCCCCCTCTGAAAGCCGGTAAATATAACATTGCCACCAATACCCAGTTCGGCGGCCAATTGGATTAGTTCATAGTCTTGTTCACCGGTACCAACAATCAACAAAAGTGTCTTAGGTTGATGGTCAATGACCAGCTGCATGGCTCTCAGCAAATTTGGCAACCCTTTCTGGATAGTTAGACGACCGACATTGGAAACCACGGAGTAGCCCTGTTGTTTCATGGCCTGGCAATAGTGATAGACGTTTTCGGTAGTAATTTCCGGTAAAGTCATGGCCTCAATACTGTTATGGACCACAGCGATTTTGTTGGGTGGTATATGGTACTCGCGCTCTATCGATTGTTTGGTGTGTTTGCTGACAGCAATGACCCGATCAGCCAACATCATAGTGTTATATTCAATTTCCCTAACCAGAGGATTGCCATGATTACCCCCAGATCGATCTGACTCAATTGAATGCACATGAACAATTAGCGGCACACCAGAAACCTCTTTGGCCCGCAGCGCGGCCCGAAAAGTTAGCCAGTCATGCGCGTGAATTACGTCAAATTCACCCAGCGTGACTATCTGTTCAACTGCTGACTCGTACGATGACTGATAGCTGGCAATCGGCGACTCTTGGCCATAGTAGTCATCAAGGTTGTATTCATAACTAGCATATGCCGCTGCCGCAATATTGACTTCATCGGCTGATATAGGCTGAGTGGCCGTCACCCTCATGAAATCAATCTTATGATCAGCTAAATAGGGAACCACAAACTCAATATCGGCGCCTTTTTTGGCTAACACCTTACATAATTCGTAACATGCAACTCCCAATCCACCACTGTTAAACGGTGGGAGTTCCCAGCCCAGCATGAGTATTTTCATTGCTTTTGTTTTTTCCGTTATTTTTTACTGTAAAAGTATAGAAGTAATTATATCTAAGCACAAACATTTTTACAACAAGAAAATCAGATTATTATGCACATGTTTCTAGGTCAATTGGCAGGGGCACGTGGAATCGAACCACGATCTAGGGTTTTGGAGACCCTCATAC
>CAYMBM010000051.1:0-5355 GCA_964388705.1 uncultured Candidatus Saccharibacteria bacterium | reverse complement strand
GCGCCCTTTTGCTGGCTGGCATAGTTGTTACTAACCCCAAGCTTCTATCCATCACCTTCCGTGACATCGGTCTTCTAGCCGCCGCCCTGGCGCTGGCCTTTTTGGAAACAGACTCTCGCTAGTATAAACTTTTGTTGCAAGGAAGGGTCGCATAGTCCGGTCTAGTGCGCCGCTCTCGAAAAGCGGTGTACCCGCAAGGGTACCGTGGGTTCGAATCCCACCCTCTCCGCCAAGTCGAGCTAGGATTATTTTGTTGATGAAGGGGTTTCTGTTGGGCTAGTTGGTTTGGGTTCTTTCCAGACAAATTTCAAAATGAACAGCAATGCCCCACCAAAAACCACATAGCCGACCGCGAACCATAACAAACGCCTAGAAAAAAACTGTCCCAGGGTATCGATCACTTTAATCATAGACAGTTGTAAGGCATTAGCTTGCAAACTTTTGCCAAGGTTGCCAGTTGGCGCCAAGGCCTTGTGTAGCGCCCAAGAAATCAACAGTGTAGACAAGCCAAGTATTAAACCAATGCTTAAAAATGTTATGCCTAAACTGCGCGCTCCGCGGCGCTTTGTTTCATGCAAGAACAAAACAGCCAGAGCTAGCAGCACTGAAATTGTGGCAAGAAGCCAAGGTGAAGATTTAGAAAATTGGTAGGCTTTTGGAGCGTTCTGGGCCTTATCAAAGGCGGTTTGTCCTTGTTCATCCTTGGGTAAACTGCTGGCAGAGATAGTCGTGTTTGGCAAAAAGTCGGCGTTACTGCTCAGTTGGTTAATCAATTTTTGTTGTTCGGCGGGAACGTTTGTCCCGGGTGGTCGACAAGGCACGGTAAACGGATTTATGTCTTGGCCTTGCAAGGCCAACAGTTGTTGGCGGTTACAAACAGCTAGGCCGGTAACCCGCTGCCCAGCATAATTAGCGACGGCGGTAATGAAATTTTGCTTGGCAACCGAAACGTCAACTTGAAAATCAGGCCGGGGTGTCTTCCCGTCCAGCCAGTGGTAAGTACCGTCAATAATCGTTTCGGTGCTGGACTCTAAGAAGCTGGGTGAAAAGGCGCTGGTGGCAGCCTGTTGAATAACCGGGTCGTTAATTGGCACATCACTGTTAGAACTTGATTCGGTGCTCTTTTTGGCTTGATCTAGCAAGGACTGGACAGCCGAGGAATAGACATTACTGGTTTTTAGGGCGGCTTTGATATGGGTTGGTGTCCCCAGTAACATGACCACGGCTGACACAAACGCCAACAGAAACAAAGTTGACCGTAGTAGCCCGTTGGCCGTCCATAGGCCAAGCTTCCGAACAATATGCATGTGCTTATTGTACCTTAATAAGATAAACCTACGGTTTTTCCCAGGTGCGCCGGGCGCGAAGTAAATTCGACGCTCGGGCTGCTCTTTTCCCTAAAGTCACTGGTATAATGCAGGTATGGTTGAAGACAGTATTTTTACTAAGATTATCAAGGGCGAAATCCCCTGCCACAAAATTTACGAGGATGACAAAGTCATCGCCTTTTTGGATATTAATCCATTTACCCCTGGGCATACTTTGGTAGTACCAAAATTGCAGATTGATAACCTTTGGGATCTGGATGACGACCTTTACCGGCATCTCATGGCGGTTGTTAAGAACGTTGCCAAACGGCAACAAGAAATACTTCAGCCTAAGCGTGTTGGCATGGCCATTATGGGTTTTGATGTTCCACACGCTCATGTACACGTAATGCCTCTTCACAAGGGATTTGTTCAAACGACGGTAGATTTTTCAAAACGCGGTGAGCAAGAGCCCGAGCATGGTGCTCTAGAGTCGATGGCCAAGCGCCTGGCGTTTTGACGTGCTACCATAAACATATGTTTTCTAATGCTCTCATCGCCTTTTTCATTGCGGCCGGTTCTGGCACCTGGATCTACAACAAAATGCGACACCGGACTGGCAGCCAACAAAACGCTCTGATTGGTGCGGCCGTCTGCGCTGGCATCATCTTTTTAGTAGTTATCACATTAGCTGGGATGATCAAACAGTAGCGACACTAGCCGTTTAGTGCTAGTTTTGCTTGGATTTTCCCTAGCAAATTAGTACCATAGTCCTATATGGATGAGGTGGGCCTAGGCCGGCAATTACAAAATGCTCGTAAGCAAGCGGGGCTGACTCAACAAGAGCTGTGCCAGCGCGCCAACTTGAGCTATTCCACCTTGGCCAAGATTGAACGAGGGGCTATCAAAGCACCGTCGATCTTCACTATTCAGAGCATTGCCACGGCCCTAGGCGTGTCGATGGCTGATTTAATGGGGGAAGTGGGCGCCAAACCGCCTGAGAGCACTAAAAAACGCTCTAAAAGCGGTGTCCGGTTTGTATTCTTTGATATCAACGGTTGTTTAGTGCGGTTTTATCACCAAGCTTTTACGCGCATTGCCACCGAGACCGGTGCTCCAGCCGACGTCATTGAATCCACCTTTTGGCACTATAACGATGCCGTTTGTCTGGGCGAATTGTCGGTTGAAGAGTTTAATAAGTTGTTTGCTCAAAAAATTGGTGCTAAGAGCATCGACTGGCTCGATTATTATCTCGAGGCCATTGAGCCCATTACCGAGATGGCCGAACTTCTGGCTTGGGCGGCTCAGTATTACTACGTGGGGTTGTTAAGCAACATTATGCCGGGCTTTATTGATGCCATGCGGGCTCGCGAACTCCTGCCCGATATCGCCTACACCACGATTATTGATTCTTCAGAAGTCGGAACCATAAAACCGGAGCAGGAAATTTACAAAATTGCCCAGGAAAAAGCCAATGTCGCCGCCAATGAAATCCTACTGGTCGACGACTCTAGGACCAATCTGATGGCAGCCGAAAAGATGGGCTGGCACGTTTTGTGGTTTGACGACTATCGACCAGATGAGAGTGCCAAGCATGTTCGTCAAGCTCTAGAGCCCGAGGCTTAGGCGGCGCTGCTAAATCGGCCAACTTCAGCTGTCAACTTGTCGAATTTCTCCTGCGCTTCACGGAGTTCTCGCTTGGTTTGGTCAATGATCTCACTCGGGGCATTTTGGGTATAGGCTTTGTTTTTGAGGCGGGTCTGGAGTCGTTCTACAACTTTCCCCTGCTCCACTCTTTTGGTCTCGAGCTGCCTATGAAAATCATGGGCGGCCTTGTGGTCAATATCGAGCCAAACTTTCCTTTCGGTACTCGTCAAATATAATCCCATGCCATCGCGGACTTCGGTGACGCTTTGTAGGCGAGTCAACGCCTTAATGAGGGCGCTGTGTTTGGCAATAAAACTATCGCCAGTGTGGTAGAGGTTGATGTTATTGCGTCTCAACCCAGCCTGGATAAAGCGGATTTCTTCGACGATGACTTTGACCTCTTCAAATTCTGCGGCGTCACTGGCTTTTACGCTCGGCTCCTGGGGCCAGCGGCTGGTGATGAGTAGGCTATTGTCCCCTTCCCCACTCAACGTTTGCCAAATAGTTTCTGTCAAAAATGGTGCAAAAGGATGAGCCAGTTTAATAATCGTCTCCAACCCAAAACTGAGGACTGAAGAATTGGGCTCGAGCTTGGAGGCCTCGATGTACCAGTCGGCAAAATCATCCCAAAGCAAGTGATAGAGCAACTCGTAGGCTTCACTAAAGCGATAGCTGTCCAAAAATTTACTTATCTCTCTGATAGAATGTTGTAATTTACTCAATATCCAAGCATCATCACTGGTTTTGGCTTCAGCTTTTGTGCCAAAAGCAAAACTGTCACCCAGCTTGTCTTCGATAAACCGGGCAACGTTCCAAAGCTTGTTGGAAAAGTTCCGGGCCTCTTCGACCTTGCGTTTGTCATAGCCACGATTTACCGCCGCGGCTCGACCGGCAACAATGCCCATCCTCAAAGCGTCAGAGCCATAGAGCTCAATCACTGGCTGAGGATCCACCACATTACCAGTTGACTTACTCATTTTGGAACCATCCTCAGCCATCACGTAGCCGTGGACGTAGACTTCTTTAAATGGCACTTTCCCCGTTATATATAGCCCCAACATGATCATCCGGCAGACCCATTGATATAAAATTTCACCGCCGGTTTCCATCAAACTCAGCGGGTAAAAGTTTTTGTAGTCCTCCCCGTCTGGGTAGTCAAGCGTTACGAACGGCCATTGGCCGCTGCTAAACCAAGTGTCAAACACGTCAGGATCACGGTGGTAGGTTTTTTTACCTACGACAACAGTTTCTTCCGTAACGCGTTCGTCATAAATCCAGTCATCAGGGTTATCGATGTTTTGAAAGGCTGGGATGGGGATTCCCCAAGCAATCTGGCGGCTGATGTTCCAGTCGCGAATCCCTTTGAGGTAAGCAATGCATTGCTCCAGCTTGGACTTTGGAAAAAAAGTTATATCCCCTGCCCTAAGAGCTTTGATGGCTGCCGAAGCCAGTGGCTTCATGTTGATGAACCATTGATCACGCAATAGCGGTTGAATAACGGTGCCACATTTGTAACAGTGCCCCACGCTATGAGTATGGGATTCGGTTTTTTCCAAGAATTTTTGTTCTTCCAGATCCTCCACAACCAGCTGACGGGCAGTCATAACGTCTTGCCCGCGATAGGCGTCTGGTACGTGCTGAGTCATCTTTCCTTCGTGGTCAATAACCGAGATAGATGGCAAATCATGACGCTCGGCTAGATCAAAGTCATTGGGGTCGTGTGCTGGTGTGACTTTGACAGCTCCAGTTCCGAAGTTTTGATCTACAAACGTATCGGCAATAATTGGGATATCGCGATGAGTCAGTGGTACTCGAACAGTCTTACCAACCAGTTGGGTGTAACGCTTGTCCTTGGGATTAACAGCTACAGCAGTGTCACCAAGCATGGTTTCTGGTCTAGTAGTCGCTACGCTGATACTGCCACTACCGTCACTCAGTGGGTACTTAATGTGCCATAAGTGCCCGGGGACTTCTTTGTAAGTCACTTCAATGTCAGAAAAAGATGTTCCATGAAAAGTACAAAAGTTAACCAGTCGCTCACCTCTGTAAATTAAGTCTTCATCCCACATTTTCTTAAATGTCGTGTAGGCAGTTTTTACTACTTTGTCATCTAGAGTAAAGGTAAATTTGTTCCAGTCGCAACTTACTCCCATGGCCCGCATTTGAGTCAGAAAGTTGGTCTTGTTCATCTCTACAAAGTCCCAGACTTGCTTGTAGAGCTGCTCTCGAGTGAAATCAAAACGGGTTTTTCCCTGTCGATTCAGTTCCTTTTCGTACACTACCCAGGTTTCAAAACCAGCATGGTCAGCACCGGGGAGCAGCAGAGTTGCCTTCCCTTGCATACGTTGATACCGTGCAACGACGTCTTCGATAACTGCGGTTAATTCGTAACCGATGTGCA
>CAYMBM010000050.1:0-5514 GCA_964388705.1 uncultured Candidatus Saccharibacteria bacterium | reverse complement strand
GCCTCCTTGGTATCACCCTGTAACTCAGCGGCTCGGGCAAAATCCATTTCGTATTTATAGAGCAAAGCATTGAGGTCAATTGGTAAGTAGTCGAGGCACTTCCGCTCAAAGCGCGGCGTCATGTCCCATCCACTTTCGGCTTCAGCCAGATCATGTAGCACGTTAATGTCGTAGTAGCGACTGAGTCCTCGGTGAACCTGATGCCACAGGGGATGTTCTTGGCTCATCCAGACTTGCTGATATTCATCTTGAGCTACCTTTATATGGGCCGCGAGCCATTCCAGATCTTTTGCGTAGGTATCATAAACATGAAAAATAATAGTGGTGAGAAGCGGTGGCTGGGATCGCCCCGTGAAGTACATGCGGCTAGCATTAGGTATGCTGCCAAAGCGTTTAAAAAGCACTATGAGGTTTTCTAGCATGCCAGTTACAAGATCTTCGTATTCTTTACCTCTCATACCTAGAGCGATAAAGTAGGTATCCCAATAGTACTGCTCTTCTAAAGAATAATGCTCATGTTTATCGTCTGAGGGAATAACATATGGGTGGGGTAGCCCAATCAGCGAAGCTTTGTCCTCGGTGTTTTGTTGTATAAGTTTGGGCCAATAGTTCATGATGTAGTCCAAAGCTTTATCGGTAGAAGTCACCTTGTGTTCTTTTGGCCAGTTTATTTTGGGAAGCTTAACTTTCATCTACTCCTATTAAAGCAAACCTCAGCCAGACTAACTACTTCTTTATAATAAAGCGCTTCAGCTTTTCGCTAGCTTCCCGACTGTTTCAGGTATATAAAAGCCAACCCCTTTACTAAGGTTGGCTTTATTGCTATCAGTTTATGTTTTTACATCGGGCTGCCGACAGGTGGAGGAGGTGTTTCACCGCCTTCTGGTGCCGGTTCAGGACCGACTGGTGCTGGTGTCGGTGCTACAGGGTCAACGGGTGCCATAGGTGGCTCAGCTTGAGGCATTGCCCCAGGATCTGCTGCCGGTGCTGCAGGAGCAGCAGGGTCCGGGCTTTGTCCTTGTCCTTGGTCTTCGTCCATAATTCAATTCTCCAATTTTATGTTATGTATTGACGCTATAATAGTAATGTTTATTGGCAATTAATGCAAATTGTTTTATGAAGTTAGTTTTACAACTGATTATGGCGTCTTAAGCCTAAAACCAAACAAAAAAGGGCCCTTTGCAGAGTCCTCTTTTGCCGCAAAATTTCTATTGCTAGAATTTCTGCTGATCACCTCACGATGACTGGGCATTACTATATCGACTGCTCGAAAACTTGTCAAACATTTTCCTCATTTTATAAAAATGCTCATGTTTTTGCTTGTGGATAACTAGCCGATTAACCTCTGTGACCGGTTATGTCGACGAGAATGCTCAAAGGCTGCGCCAATAATCAACAACCCAATACCGCCGCTCAATAGCTCTGGAATATCCAAACGAATGCTGGCTAGCAATAAGCCCGACAATGCCAAAATGGCATAATGAGCCCCATGCACCAAATAGCGATAGTGAGTCAAAGTTTGGGCTTTTAGTAAATGAACGGTAATTGATCGAACGTATAGAGCACCGATACCCAAACCGGCAGCAATCAATAATACTTCTTTGGTGATGGCAAACGCGGCAATAACACCATCAAAACTAAATGTAGCATCCAGTAGCTCCAGGTACAAAAACTGTGTCCAGCCAGATTGCTTAGTTCCCCGTTGACTTCTGACCAGCAAGTGGCTAATGGCCTTAATGATAATAAAAGTTACCGCTCCGGTAATAGCGGCTAGTGCCACCCGACGATTGCCAGGCGCTATAACGGTGAAAATGACGGTGACGGCAATAACCGAACCGACAATACTCACCCACCACGGCTGATTGAACTCACCCAGCGGGCCCTCGATGGTATTTAGCCACTTGACTTCTCGTTGCTCGCCAAAGAATCGCAGACCAATCATGAGAAGAAAAACCCCACCAAAAGCCGCAATAATCGGGTAAGCCTCATGTAAGTGTAGGGCGTATTGGTCAGGATGATGTAAGGCAAGATCAAGTACAAATGCCACCGAATGACCTGTGGTTGTCGATACCAAAACTAGGGGTAATATTAACCGCACACCAAAGACAGCTACGGCAATGCCAACCGTCAAAAACATTGTTCGCCAGAACTTGTTCATACCCGTTAATACTTGGCTATTGACAACAGCATTTTCAAAACTAAATGTCACCTCTATTAACGCCAGAGCCACAATGGGGATCAGCACATGAGCCCCACCAAAAGCCATTGCTATCAATATGATGATAAGTGTCGTAATCGTAGCCCCACGATAATGCTGAAACAAGTTAGCCGACGTAGTGCGTGTCATTGTTTAATGCTACCACAAGGCTCGCTGCTACCGTCCAAAGCCAAATAATGCTACAGTACTTTTATGGCAGATGACCAATCACCGTTAGGTGGGCCTTTGGAACTGCCGGGCGGTGAACCACCACATTCACGCTCGCACGGCAAATTACGCCGCTTTTCTTGGCCGGTCAAAAAAATTCTTATTGTTATTGTCGCACTGGTGGTATTAGCCTTGATTGGTTGGGGCCTGACAAAGATTTTTCACAAAAAGAAGTCATCCACCTCAACTTCTTCAGCCTCACAATCTCAAACCAGCCAACCCAGCACCAAAGCTACTGATGTTCCAGAGGTGGCTGGGACTAAAACCTATAACTCTACGGCTCTGGGTGTCATATTGACCTACCCTGTGGGCTGGACTTTGAACGAAACCGATGGCGGCATCCGGATTGAGTCGCCTGATTTTAACTACACTACAACAGACAAAGGTTCAGTAACGGGTAATTTTCGCGTTTACATCCGTAAAGGTGCGCGGGATGTTGATAGCAAATATATTGGCCGAGGTGTGGCCATAATGCCATCGGCTAAACTAGCTTACACCGCCCCCACCTCTACTCAGCGCAAAGAAACTAATCTATCTTTCTTTGGTTTAGATACACCTAATCAGTTCGCCTATTTCCTCGTCGCTGGTAATTTCAATTTGGTCAAAGGTGACACACTCGGACCAAATTATGGTAAAGAAGCCGATACTTTTCTGGTCACTGGTGGTTACTCAGCCAAATCGTTAACCGACGACTTTGCGACCAATCAAGTCACGACCGACTTTTTCCAACAAACAAATGCCTACAAGCAAGCAATCGATATCTTAAAATCACTGCAGCTGCAATAAAGCGCTTATCTAGTTAAACGTGGGGCGTGGCACCAAAAACCGATTAAGCAGTTTGGTGACTGCCTCTACATCAACTTTACTAGGCGCATACATACCTAGAGCTTGTGCAATATCGGGCGTGTCGTCGTCCGGGTCGTCGTGCTTGGCATCTAGTTGGTGGTCGAACGAAGTTTTAGTAATGAGCTCGGCCTCGCCGTTTTGATATCTAGTGTAGGCATACGCTATGCCGGACGCTCTGTCAAAAACCTGAACTTGCAGACGTGGCATTTCCTCAATTTCAACTAAGTCAATTTCTGGTCCGTAGTTTAGTTCCAAAATGTGCAACGTATCGTCATCTGGCGGCGTAAATTCACGCAAATGGCACGGCAGCTGACCTTTTTGCTCAATCATCTGATGTATAAAACTAGCTAGCGTTGCCTCATCAATTTCCGGCTCAAACTCCCTGGTCGCCTTCAAAAATTGACTACCTAAACTGTCTCCAAATAACCCAGTGAGAGCTAAGTTTTCAATATGCCTAAGTAACTGCGATTCCATGGCATTGAGATCTTCTTCGGCCCTAATCTCGTTTAGAACATCAATGACATCTTTATAACCGTAGTCATCGGCATCAAGATCAAGAATAAGGTCGCCTTCTCCGTTGATAGCGAGCGTAAAAAAGGTGTCGTCATAGCCATTTTTAGTTATCCGAACGTGAACCCCGTCCAATTGAAGATTCTCATCATCAATCACACCAGAGTCAAAGAATATCCCGGCGCCCGATTCCGTTTGGTACCCATAGGACCGAAATATAAACCCCTGCTCACCGGCTAAAAATAATCCAGCCAGTCGTTCCATAGCTTCAACTTCGGATGGGCTGGCAACTTCACCGTTAAATGAAAAGTCTGGTAAACCTGATGGATCTTGGTCTGATAGGCTCATAAGGGCATATTCTAGCAGTACATAGGTAAATAACCACAAGAAGTAAGCATGCTACAATGGACTTACAAAGGAGGTTGTATGGAATTATTTGCACATCACACAGTGCTTCATAGCATAGAAATGAATGTTCAAACGGTAATTGCCGGGGCAATTATCTTGTTGGCCGTGGCCATGGTTTCATATTGGGGACGAGAAAAATGACGGTTTCGCTTCGGGCTGATTCCAAGGTGACGGCTCGGGCCAAAGCTGAGGTGGCCGGACCAAGCCTAACTGGTAAAGCCCAGTTTACCGAATACGATGTCGATGGTTGGAAGTACGTCCATCTTCGACTAGAACTCAAGGGTGATCCTAAAGTTTTGGCTGCTGGCAAGCACGCCGTTCATATCCATGAAAAGGGCGATTGCGAATGTGACGGCTTCAAATGCGCTGGCGGGCACTTTGACCCAGGCCCTAGCGGCGACTCTGACCCAGATGCCAATCACGGTTATCACGCTGGCGACCTGCCCAGCATCACTGTCGACGACAATGGTCAAGGTGTTCTAGAGACCATCACCACTAGAGTCACTCTGTCAGATGGACCGGTGTCTATTTTGCAACCAGAAGAAGGCACATCGTTAATGGTGCATGCTAATCCTGACCCTTATACTCCAAGTGAATCAGGTTCTGGCCACAGCGGCGGCCCCCGTCTTGCCTGCGGCAAAATCGAGCGAGCCTAGTCGTCTGTACTACTGATCCCATTTGAAGTTGTTCCCAAAGTGGCCCCAGCGGGCGGTTTCTTCGAATTGTGGTTTACGAAGTTCCAGATATTCAATGATGCCTTTAGGCGTAAGATCATAACCTTCAACGGCTTTTTCTTGGCCATCAACCACAACAATGGCTTCGACCGGCTCGGCCACTCCAATGGCATAAGCTAGCTGACAAAATACTTCCTTTGCGTGGTGCTTGGTTAGGTAGTCAACCGCCACTTTGCGAGCCATGTAGGCTGCCGAGCGGTCAACTTTGGAAGCGTCCTTGCCGGAAAAGGCGCCACCGCCAATTGGTATGCGCGGTCCGTAGCTATCAATTGCAATTTTGCGGCCGGTCAGACCAGTGTCGGCATCAAAGCCACCGATGTCCCAGTCACCAGTCGGGTTGACAAAGATTTGGACTTTTCCGTCGTGCGGTTGTTGGGCCAGCCAGTCGTAAATGAGAGCTTCGAGCTCACTTTTTTTGGCGTGCTGAAAACTGGCTACGACGGTGATGATTTTGCTCTCAGAAGTGGTAATTTGGGTTTTACCATCATGCGGAAAGTTATTAAAAATAAAACGGCTAAGTGAGCGGCTCAAGTCTACCTCAAGTGGCATGAGATTGTCTGTTTCGGCGCTTGCGTAACCAACCATAATACC
>CAYMBM010000049.1:0-5565 GCA_964388705.1 uncultured Candidatus Saccharibacteria bacterium | reverse complement strand
ACTTGATTTGTAACCAAGTTGGGATCACCAACAAATAGCGTGCCCCTTGACCCACCTATGGTAACACCAGGAGCGGCGTTGGCACTGGGTGTAATGATCAGCCCACCGCCGTTGTCGGCCTTGAGGGTCACCTCGTTGTTATTTGCTGCCTGTTGTAGTACGACGGTAGCATCGGCACTACTGGCTTTACCAAGAATAACTTTAGAATTGGTGCTATCAACTGTCAGCAAAGAATTCCCCAAAGTATTTTGAACCTGAAGCGTAGTAGTCGAGTTGGTTGACGGCGTGATGGTGGTGTTCCCATTGTAGCCTACACTGAATACTGGTGTACCTCCTAAACTTTGAGCCTCAAATAAATTAGCCGTCTGAGAAGTATTTTGTTTGGCTATGAGAGTGGCTGTGGTGTTTGTACCAGACGTATTACCCGTCTGGAAGAATCCAGAAGCGTTTTGCATTGCTGAACCATAAATACCAATGCCACTACCGTATCCAAGTCCTTGTACGCCGCCGCCGACTGCGCCGCCTGAACTTCCTCGACCAACAACTCCGTAAGATGAGCTATTTGAAGTTGTCCCCAAGACTGCATTAGTTACGGTGCTGTTGGCAATAACCTGTTGATTGGTAGTATCGACTTGCAGGATTGTGTTGGTGCCACCACTATCCTTTACCACCAGCGCGGCAGTTGAGTTATTAGTATTCTGGAAGGTAGCAATTCCAGTTGCTCCGACGCTGAACATACTAACGGTGCCTGTAGAGTTTTGAGCTTCAAAGACATCAGCAGTCTGGCCGCTCGTAGCTAGAAGCCGACCAGTTACGTAAGCCGGGCTAGCAGATTGGATATAATAGTTTGCGCCGGTTTGAACGGTTTGGGCATTGTTTTGAATGTAATTACCAGAACCACTACCGGCAGAACAGCCATTTAGATCACAAATGACCGTCCCATTTATTCTATAACTACCACTGTTATCAAGATTTACATCACCATTTACATCGAGCGGGAACAGTGACGGAAACTCATTGACCCCAACTCGTTTATTGGTGGTGTCGACAACAAAGATGTTATTACCTTCTGCCGGCGTATCCTTCACTATAAAGGCGCTGGTTGAGTCCACAGCGTTTTGCAAGGTAACCGCGCCGCCGGCTGCAACACGAAGCAAAGGGTTAGTATCACCATTGGTATTATCTTCTACTTGAAGAATGTCAGCAGTCTGACCATTGATCCCTCTAATTTTGGCACCAACCAAATTAGTTTGGCCTGACTCAATGGCAAAGTTAGCATTAGCTTGAATATTAGTACCGTTTTGAATATAGAAGCCTGATCCACCAGAGCCAGTACAGCTTGGTCCAGGTGTTGGTAAACTATTATCCCATTGGCAAGCAACTTGGCCGTTGATCCGGTAGGCGCCAGCGATACCGACATTTACATCACCATTTACGTCTAGTTTATAGACCGGGACCATGCCTACCCCAATAAGATTGTTGGTAGTATCGGCTATAAGTAGGTTGGCATTACCAGCCGCATTTTGAATTTGAAAGGCCGTCGTTGAGTTAACCGAAGGTTGAACGAGTACGCGACCGGTTGCACCAACTGTTACTACCGGCGTACCGTTAGCATATTGAAGCTGCAGTAAATCGGCATCAGTTACTAAGGTTTGCAGAGTATTACCGCGAATCTGACCGCCAATAGCTGTTCGGGCGACTGACTGTATGGCAAAGTTAGCATTAGACTGAATGGTAAACCCATTCTGAATATAGTTGGGGTTACCTGGTTGTGCGCCGCAACCTGATGATGTACAAACAGTGGACCCACCGATGATCAAGGCGCTGGCGCCATCAATATGAACATTTCCAATCACATCTAATGGGTAGCTCGGTGCGGCTATATTAACTCCCACTCGGCCGTTAGTGGTATCAACACCAAGCACAACCGTACTCGAGGCATTTTGTACTTGAAAGGCACTGGCGCTATTAGTGGTAGTGAGCGCGGTCACATTACCAGTTGCGCCAATTGAAAAAATTGGGAGTGCACCACTAGTTTGAACCTCAAACATATTCGCGGCTTGGGTTGGCCAGCCTTGTATGACTAAACCTTTTGTTCCGGCCGCCCCAGTTGATATCAGGGCTACAGTGTTAGCGTCATTAGTAAATGGTGTGTTCACCGATAATTTGTTTAGCGCAGTATTGTTAGCAATACCAACGTTGCCACCACTTTTAATTGTCAGCCGTGTTGAACCATTAGTAATCAGGTTCAGGTCATTTGTGTCGGTCGTCCCCAAAGTTGCTGTGGCACCAAAGGCATTACCACCCCGTACAAAAGCATTACCGGCACCGGACACGCACGAAGAAAAACTCAGGTTACCCGAACCATCGGTAATCAGACATTGGTTGGCTGAACCCGTAGTTGACGGTAGTGTAAAGTTGAGACTGGCACCGCTGACTCCCAAAGTCGTGTTGCCAAGTTTGAGTCCGGCAAATTGTGGGCTGGCAGTTGTTGATAGATCCTGCGGTAGGGTCAAGCCACTAGCGTTACTTATACTGTTATTGACAATATTCACCACATCACTTCGACTAATTGCCCCCGTGGTCTGAGCCGTCAGCGCTGATGTAGTGGCTAATGTTTGATAGGTACCACCGTCATAATAGCGAAGACTATTGGTTGTAGCATCAAAATAAATTTGCCCCATGACAGCAATTGAGGGCTCACTAATAGGATTGAGCACCAATCCTTTATTGGCTTCTAGTTGGCCGTTAATAATCACCTTATCGGTATTTGCCACTTGTAACGGCGTAGCAATATTGGCTAAATTGCCAAGATTGATATCCTGAGTCTTTGTGGCGGTTTGGTTAGTAGCGGTCGATTTTGGTCTATTTAAAAAACTTTTTAGGACAATCAAGCCAACAATTAAGCTAATAATAAAGAGTGCCACAATAATCAACCACTTCCAGGGGATACGCCTTTGCGAGGTTTTTACAGAGGCGGACTGGGCGGTGGAAGTTTGTATGGTTGGTGGGGCGTCAAGCGCTACAGTATCGCTGCGCCACTGCTCTTCTTCCATTGAATTGTTTTTTATTTTAGTGCGTTTTTATTTTTATCTGCACCTCTTGAAATTATACTGTTTTAACTAATACAAACACAAGCAGTTATCCACAGTCTTTACACTAATAAAACCACATAAGCCATGGCTAATCCCATAGCGGTAATGATCACTGCCAATAAAGAAGCCCTAAAAAGCCCTCCAACAATACTGTCTTTTGAGAGTGGATTACGACCAAGAGAAATGAAACTACCCTTAACCGAGCCGTTGAGAATAAGACCCGCGAGCGCGAAAGTGCTTACTGCTATAACGCTTGAAGCCACTAACCTAACAGGGTTAGTTGGTTTACCGGTCAATTTTTCACCCACCGTTGCCAAAATATTCTGAGAAGCGGCCTTCTGATCACTCCTATCGCTGAGCATTAGTTTGGCATTTATTCGTCCAACGGTGGCAGTTTTTTTCTGACCAGTTGCTGTCGTTGCTTCTACGGTTATGGTGTTCGTAGTTGATGCACTAAAGCTTCCACCAGCGGTAGCAATAATTTTCTTAGTTGGATAGTCATTATTAAGCTTAGTGGCAATGCCAGACAGAGGTGAAATGACTAGTTGATCGCCAGGACTTATATCGCCATTTAAATTAGTAACTAGCAGCGTTGTATCACCGCTCACTGCCACACGGATTAAACTACCGACTGGTTGCAAGTCAATCAATGCATCGTTAGCTGATGCCGCAACACCTATTAACCTAGCTTCATTATCAAAGGTTGATTTCTCAATTTGATCACTGCTGTTACTGGCTAACGATACGACTGAACCAGTTGGTATTGCAACGTTTGTTTTAAAACCTTGGGTAACAGCTCCAGCCAGAACCAATCCACCACCAACCAAAAAAGCCAATAGCATCGCTATGGATAAGGTATTCACGATCAGTCGTTTGGCCAAGGTGGTACCACTCTCTGTTAGCTTTCTTTATCCTTATGCTATTCTAACATCTTGGGGGTTATAAGTGGTGTATTTTTAGCGAATAAAAGTTAGCATACCCTCCTTGAGGATATCAAAACCCAATTATTGTTGCTTTAGACTGTTATCTTCTTGATGGTAATGTGGGCGTGTCGTTGCCGATGGCCACGCACTTTACGAACCCGTTTTTTTGACTTGTAACGAATAGCAGTTACTTTTTTACCTTGTTTGTCAGGTTCAATAATGTCAGCGCTAACTTTGGCCGTCTCAAGACTTGGTTTACCTATGGACGTTTTATTTTCAGAAATAATTAACAATGGTTGAAAATCAATAGTTTTTGCCTCTGAACTCAGCAAATCAACTTCTAAGGTGTCGCCTTCGGCGACTAAGTATTGTTTTCCACCAGTCAAAATTACGGCCTTTTTCACAACTATCTCTCGTTTTATGATTAGTTACCGACAAAGTTTAACAGAGATGGACGGCTAAGTAAAGCTTTAGACATGAGCCTTTTCTAAGCTAATGGTAATCTGTTGATCTTCAATGTTAACTTCAGTTGAAAATTCATGTGTTCCTTGGTTATCAAGACTGAGCGCTAAGGTTTCCTGTCTGATATCTGTTTCGAAAATCACAACAGCTTTGGTCAATTCACTACTGTTAGTGTTAATTATCAAATGTATGCGATCATCTACCTTTAAACCTGCCTGCTTGCGAGCATTTTGAATATACCTAATAAGTTCTCGTACATAACCCTCTTGTTTTAGGGGTGTTGTGATTCTAGTATCTAAAACTATCGTTTTCTTTGTGCCCTCTTTGACTTCTTTTACATTGAGCTCTTCAATCATGATGTTCAAGAGATCTTCCTTGCTTTCACCAAGTCGAAGGTCAAGGTCTTTTATATGCACTGTTTGCAGGGGTTGGCGAACTTTTATTCCAGCCTGGGCACGCTGGGAAAGACCTTCAGTTATAACTTGCCTCATGTAGGTCATTCGCTCCAGAATTAGTTCATTTACGTGGCCAGTGATTGGCCAATCGACCAAATGAACAGATTCATTACCAGTAAGCTTACGATAGAGTTCTTCACTCAAAAACGGAATAAACGGCGCACATATGATGCTGAGTTGAACTAGAATATAATGAAGGGTTCTATAGGCACTTTGCTTATCGGTATCATTCTCGCTTTTCCAGAATCGTTTACGACTACGCCGAACGTACCAGTTAGACGCATCGTCAACCAGGGGTAGCAACAGCCCTAGCGCATTCGGGATATCATAACGCTGCATATGATCATCAACTTGTTGTGTTACCTGGTGAACTCGAGAAATAATCCAGTGTTCCAAAGGGTTGTTCGTTTCCTCAGTTGGATCACTCAACTGACCACTCCACTCCCAACCATCAACGTCAGCATAAGTCGTAAAAAAATCATACATGTTCCAAATCATCATCAGTTTCCGCTGGACATCAGCAACATCTTTGTCCACCAGCGAAAAATCCTCGCCGTTGAGGACTGGCGACGATAACAGCAAAAAACGCAGAGCATCGGCGCTGTATTTGTCCATAAGTTCGTTAGGGTC
>CAYMBM010000048.1:0-5598 GCA_964388705.1 uncultured Candidatus Saccharibacteria bacterium | reverse complement strand
AAACCTTTCCCAACGGCCACGTTGGTGTAGGTACCTGGTGTGACGGTGTCGGCAATTTTGGCTTGATAGGTGAGCGTAATGACTTCACCTGGCAGTAAGAAGTTGGAGCTCGGTGTGGTTAAGTCCCAGACCCCATTGATAGGCTCAGGAGTAATGCCGGCGACTCTTAGGTCGCCACGAACATTCGAGGTGGCTGTCCAGCTGCCAGGGATGTAGTCAAAGCCAGCTGGTAAAACATCGGTGACTTCTACTGGGAAGTAATCTTTGCCATTGATTGTTCCGTAGACACGGCCGCTTTGGTCAACATTAGGTACGCTCACCGTAATGCTATAGGTCACTATTGCCCCGTCCATAACCGGGTTTGGCTGGTCATTTGATTTGGCAATGTCAAGCTCTGGCTTGTGATGATTGCCGACAAAGCAGTAACGAGTTTGGCCAGCACCGAGGTCAACGTAGCCAGCCGATTTCTTTATGTATGGGTTCTGGACAGGGTTAGATATCTCGTTGTCACCTGTGCAGTACAAGGCTGACTGAACCCAGCCATCCTTGAGATTTTCAGAGACCTTGTAGTCACCGGGCAATATCTTGCTAAAGGTAGTGGTACCATCTTGGCCAGTGGTTTGGGTAAGATTAAATTGTTCACAATCTTGAAGACCGGCAATGAAAGATTCATTGTTATCTAAACACTTCTTCATGAGATTGATTTCCCAATCCGGTAAGGTCTGCTCACCCTCGTCAAAGATACCGTTTTCGTTGGCGTCAAAGAACTTGGTAACGATGATCTTGCTATAGCGAGTGTTAACAAAGGTACAAGTGATATTCTGACCACTGCTGACCGTGAACGACGGCGTTGAAGTACCTTGGCCAGATAGTTCATTGGAGCAGGAGAAGCTGGAAGTGTAATCGTCTAGACTGGTGTCGTCGCCCGCAGCTTCGGAAGCATTATGACTTCCGGTTATGACGGTGACTGGACCAGTTGTTCCACCGTTGCCGACATTAGTCACGTAAGCTTGGCCATCAACATTAAGATTGAACTGACCGTTATCGTTGGCCGGGTTGACGATCTTATTGACGGTTACCGTTCCGGTGTCACGAGTGTTAACGAAGGTACATACTACATTTTCACCGGCAGATACGGTAACACTTACTTGTGTGCTTGGGGCAACTTGGTCTTCACCAGTACATGAACTGGCGGTAATGTGGAAATTAGCTTTTTGATGTTCGCTGACAGTGTAGCTACCGGCAACTGTATCGATGTGGTTGGCTGAGCCGGTACTTTGGTCGCTTCCTCCATTAATGTCCCATACCCAGTTAGTTACATCTTGTTGGTCAACCTGTCCATCGCCATCACTGTCAACATTTTTGATGACGGTAATGGTGCCGTGACCTTGGTTGCCAAAATTGGCAGAATTGGTTTCACCGGATTGGTCGATAACAAAGACCGTGCAGCCACCATTGCTTACTGGGTAGGTCTGTACCCAACCGGTTTGCAATACTTCGCAAACTTTGTAGGTTCCAGGAGCTAGGTCACTGAAGCTATAGTTGCCACCGGCATCGGTGGTGGTACTGGCAAGCAAGTTGTTGAGTTGGTTATCTTGTCCCAGCCCGTACAGGTTGATCTGCCAACCAGCTAATTTTGGTTCACCAGAATCTGGCGAACCGTTACCGTTAAGATCATTAAACTTGTAACCATGGACTTCGCCGTTATGGAAGTTTCCAAAATTGTTGTCAGTTGAGGACTGACCAGCACTCAGATTTACGGGGCCGGGTGCCAGTGTTTGGGTCCAGCCGGTCAATAGATTTTCTGTCAGGGTGTAGGTTCCAGCAACCAAGTTGGTGAAGCTGTAGCTGCCATCGGCACCGGTAACTGCTTGGGATAGCTGCTGTTGGCCACTCCATAGCGTGATGGTCCAATCGCTCAGCAAGGGTTCACCAATGTCAAAGATGCCGTTGCCGTTCATGTCTTCGAACTTGACACCGGCAATCGAGCCGCGCTTGGTGTTGGTGAAGGTGCAAGTGACATCATCACCGGCAGCCAGTGTTACACCGAGCGTTGTGGCTTGGTGTGAGTAATTATTAGTACCAGAACAAACCAGTCCAGTTAGATCCCAACCAGTAACTGCGCCCTCGGTAACCGAGTAACTGCCTGGCATGAGATTTATAAATTGCTGGTTGTTGCTCAATGTGGCATCGCTGTCGTCGTCAAGCATGAAGGGTGACAAGCCATTGCCACTGATGGTAAAGGTAAAGTCTTGGCCGTCGTTGGGCACCGCATCTTTAACTATTTTGAGCTTGGCTAACTTAACGTTTGTGATGGTGCAGGTCAGGGTCGGTACACCATTTACTAACGGGGTGTTACCGTTGATGACCAAATTGCTACAAGTGTTGCCAGTTTGTGTCCAACCGTTTGGCACCTGCTCGGTGACGCCATAGGTACCTTGACTGACGTCATAGGTGACATCTTGGGCAGTAGTGAGAGTTCGTGTGGCATTACCGCTGATGTTGCCTGAACCACTGGCGGTAATCTGAAAGCCAGTCGGGTCATTAGCTGGGTTGGTAACTTTATGAACAATGATTTGGCCGCGTTGTCGGTTGGTATAAGTACAAACGACATTTTGGCCGGCCGAGAGGGTGATAGTCACTGTCGTGCCATTTTTCTGTACCGACGCGCCTTGGCTACAGCTGATGTTGTCAAAGTCCCAACCACTAACAGCCACTTCTGTTACAGAGTATGTTCCGGGCAGCAAATTGTTGAAAACTTTTGAGTTGGATAGCGTTGGGTCGTTGTCGTCATCTAGAGCGAAGTCACTTAGTCCACTACCACTAGTTGTAAACTGGAAGTCCTGGGGGCCATTGGGTACGGCATCCTTAATGATGGTGATTGAGCTTGGTGCAAAGCTGGCGTTAAAACACTCAGTGGTTAAATTAGTGTGGTTTTGTGGTGAATAGGGGGCGTCTGCAGCTGGCACATATTCTGCTCGGAAACAATAATTTCCAGGCTGGGCCACAGTATATGGACTGGAGGTAGCTTGACCGCTACTCATAGTCACTGGTGAGCCAACTTGGCTACCACCGGTTGTACAGTCAGGATTACTGACACCAGGGCCACATATAAAGAACGTCATGGTACCTGTAACCGTCGGTGAATTTTGACTTGGCCCAACGGCGGTTGCAGTATCGGTCACGGTTTGACCAACGGTGACTGTAGATGAACTGACTTGAGTGTTCATTGTAGGTGTGGGAAAAACAGCGGCAGCGGCCAGCGAACGGTCTTGGTTGCCACCGGCACCATCTAAGTTAAGAAGGCGCGTGTGGTAGGGGGAGCCATTAACAGCGCTGGCACTGTTGCCAAAGCCCCAGTCCAGCTGTGATGCAATATGTGCACTCCAGGCCAGAACGGGTGAAGCATTACCGGCGTCAAAATTGATAGTAAGGCTGGTGGAGCTGTCGCCGGCGTAGGTGCCAGATAGGCTATAAGCCGATAGAGACGTAATAGTGCCGTTATATAACGTCAGAACTCCTGGTACTTGCGTAACAGTAGAGTTGGGATCGTCAGGAATAGCAAAGGTGGTTGGCGAACCGCATCCGGCTACTCCAGAACAGGGGTCAGCTGTGGTCTCTGTGCGGTTAAATGTTGTCAAATAATCAAGGGCGTGCTTGCCAGCTTTGGTGGAGTCCCACTCAATTGTGACGCTGTGGGCCCCAACGGTGAGATTACTAAATCGCATACGATACGCCAAAGAGTCACCCTCACGCCAGTGCGAATCACTCGCTCCGGCGTTACCATTGACCCAGCCAACACTACCACCCGAATCAATACACTGGGCTGGAGAGGCAAGAGTACCATTTCGACATTGGTCGAGGTCAGCCGCAGCATTAGCGGCGTAGGCTTTTTGAACAAATAATAAAGGCGTAATGAATTGTGCCGATAGTAAAAAGAGTGCTAACAAAGCGCTCGACAAACGCTTGGCTAATTGTTTACTTATTTTTTTTGCCAGCATATTAACCTCCTTGTTAATTGAAAGAGATAACGTGCCAGATCTTGTGACTAACCCTAAGCAATATCTACCCAGGATACGCTACATACGCCCACCCGGCATCGTTTGCTCTCTTAGTCTCTTTGTTTCTGTTAGTAATATGGAATAAAATTAGCGATTTTGCAAGTACTTTTTTTACAACTGCAGACCGGCGAGCTAGTATACATATATGTATTTGTTTCGAACCTTGCCGCTTAGGAAGTTCAATAACTGGCTCAGTGTGGCAATTATTGGGCTTTCGCTTTATATATTTGTCTGGCCGTTTTTGCCTGATCTGACTTGGCGACTTCATCATTTAGGCGGTCAATCAACTCCGGCTCAACTGACTCTTCAAGCTAAGCAGCTGAATCCCCATGGCATTCCGTCGCAAAATACGTTGGTGGTGCCCAGACTGGATGTATCACAGCCAATTGTTGAAGGTCGAGATCTATCAGCTTTGCATAGAGGCGTCTGGCATCGGCCGCAAACCAGTACGCCAAATAAAGGTGGCAATACTGTTATTGTGGGCCATCGATTTACCTATGACGGTCCGTCGGTTTTTTATAATTTAGACAAGCTGCAAATTGGCGATCCAATTATTGCCTATTGGGAAGGGAAAGAGTATGACTACGGTGTGGCGGTTATCAAAGTGGTACCGCCCTCGGCGATTGATGTGGAAGCACCGACGACTTCTGACCAACTGACGCTTTACACTTGCACCCCGCTGTGGTCGGCCAAAGATCGTTTGGTAGTCATTGCTAAGCCAAGTGGAGGAATACACTAATGAAAGAGTGGCAACGCGCCGTTGGATTAGTGCTTTTATTACTGGTTGCTATTGGTTTTATTGTTTGGATGCGCCACAACTACAGCACCAACTTTTTGCAATCATTGCACTAGAGTTCGTGCATGACGGCAATATTAGCACCCAGGGCATTCAAGCGTTCGGCTAAGTCTTCATAGCCGCGGTTGATGGTATAGACATTTCGCAGCATAGACGTTCCCTTAGCGGCCATCATACCAATCAGCAACATTACGGCGGGACGTATACCGCTCGGGGCCACAATATCAGCCGCTCGCCAACGAGTTGGGCCGGTCACAAACGCTCGGTGCGGATCGGCTAGATCGATATCAACACCGATTTTTTTAAGTTCGGTGTACATTAGAGCGCGGTCTTCGTATACCCAATCATGAATAAGTGTTCGCCCTTTGGCCACTGCAGCAATTGGCACAAAATACGGTAGGTTATCGATGTTTAAGCCAGGGAAGGGCCGGCCGTAGAGCTTATCAATCGGTGCTACCAACTCACCATTGTGCTTGTGGATCTTGATATCGACCAGGTCAGCCTTGCCGTTCTCGGCTTTATAGGTTGGACTCAACTCGGTCTTCAGTCCCATTTTTTCGAGCTTCAACAGTTCGAGTTCCAAAAAATCAATCGGTGCCCGTTTGATGGTAATGGCCGAATTAGTTGTCACGGCAGCTGAAATGAAGGTCATGGCTTCAACCGGATCTTCACTCGGCGCGTAGGCGACGTTTTTTTTGATGTTTTTTACTCCTTGTACACGAAGTGTAGTGGTACCGATCC
>CAYMBM010000047.1:0-5627 GCA_964388705.1 uncultured Candidatus Saccharibacteria bacterium | reverse complement strand
CGCTCTAATCCGGCCACCTATACTGGTTTATTCACTCCGATTCGCGAGTTGTTTGCCAGCGTTCCGGAATCAAAATTACGCGGCTATGGACCTGGTCGTTTTAGTTTTAATGTTCGAGGCGGTCGCTGTGAAAATTGTGCTGGCGACGGCATCATCAAGATAGAAATGCATTTTTTGCCCGATGTCTACGTGACATGTGAGGTCTGCAAAGGCAAACGCTACAACCGTGAAGCCTTGGAAATTCACTACAAGGGTAAGACTATTAGCGACATTCTGGAAATGACCTGTGAAACAGCTCTAGAATTCTTTGCCAATATTCCGTCAATTGCCCGCAAGCTGCAGACTATGGTTGACGTTGGTCTAGGTTATATTGCACTCGGGCAGTCAGCTACAACCCTGTCAGGTGGTGAAGCCCAACGCGTTAAGCTGGCAACCGAATTATCACGCCGGCCAACCGGCCGCACATTGTACATTTTAGACGAACCCACTACTGGATTGCATATGGATGATGTCAGCAAGTTGCTCGGTGTACTGCATGCCTTGGTAGAGACCGGCAACAGCATGATTGTTATTGAACATAATCTAGATGTTATAAAAAATGCCGATTGGCTGATCGATATGGGACCAGAAGGCGGTGACGCTGGTGGGGAAGTGATTGCCGAAGGAACTCCAGAACAGGTGGCCAAACAAGCGAAGTCCTACACCGGACAATTCCTCAAAAAAATACTGTAGCCTTATTTGCGGTTTAATTTTGCCTTGATTAGATGGCGAATCTTGGGGTCGCTCAGTACGTGATAAATCGATGGTCCAAAAGTTAGAAACGATGCTAGAGCGATGGCTGGCAAAATATATCGCTCGATATTAGGGATATGACTGCCCAAAAAGTAACCAGCCAGGGTGACGCTAGTTCCCCACGTCACGCAGCCAATGGTGTCAAAAAAAACAAAGCGTCGTCGAGGCATGCTTCCAACACCAGCTACTACCGGCGCAAAGGTACGAACAATCGGTAAAAACCTAGCTAGCAGAATAGTTTTACCGCCATGCTTTTCATAGAAAAGCTCGGCTCGTTTTAAGTAATCAACTCGAAATAGTAGCCCATCTTGTCTTCTAAATATCCGTTTGCCGGTTTTAGCACCAATGGTATAGCCTACATTGTCACCAATCATGGCGGCGACGATGATCGCTAGTATCAGGGGAACGATTGGTAATTTGCCCTGGGCTGCAAAAAAACCGGCCGGAAATAACAAGGTATCACCAGGCAAGAAAAAACCCACCAGCAGCCCAGATTCGGCAAAAACAATTAGAGCAACCAGCAAAATGCCGCCACTCTCTATAATCTGATTTACGTCTAGCACCATACTAGGGTAGCGGCTTTGGCACATCCCGTCTAGTTTTGCTATAATACTACAGATAGATTATTGAATTTGAGGAGTTGAGTTAGTGTCTAGTACTGATATTGTGGTGGACTTAGAAGAACGAAAGGTTATTCGCAAAGGGCTGAACCACTTACGTAACAGTGGTAAAATACCGGCGGTAATTCACGATCATGGCAAAACGTCATCTCATGTAATGGGTGACTATACCAGCCTGACCAAAGCCTACGCAGAAGCCGGCAAGCACCACCCGGTGCAGTTACATGTTGGAAAAGCTGAGCATCTAGCACTTATCAAGGATGTTGATTTTGAGCCGGTTAAGCACCAAATGCGCCATGTTGTGTTTCAGGCTATCAAACAAGATGAGGAAGTTGAAGCCGAAATACCAGTGGTATTCAAGGACGTGGAAATTCCAGCCGAGAAGCTGAGCTTATTGGTACTCAAACAGCTTGACCATGTGGAAGTTAAGGCTCTGCCAAAAAATTTGCCAGATGAGCTGGTGGTGGACCCTAGTAAATTAACTGAAGTTGGCGATCACGTTACAGTGGCTGATCTAGAAATTCCAGAAGGTGTCACGATTATCACTGAACCGGAACACCCCTTGGCAACTGTTGAAATGCCCAAGGACCAGCTGGCAGAAGCTGATGCCGCTGCCGCAGCCCTGGCTGAAGACGCTGTCGCTCATGGTGAAGCCGAAGAAGAAGCCCCAGCCGAACCAGCCGAAGGCGAAGAATCAACTGAAGGTGAAGCTCCAGAAGCCGAAAAACCAGCTGAGACCAAAGAGTAATTTACTCCTCCAAAAAACCGCCGGATTGATGCGCCCAAAGAGTTGAATAAATGCCTTTTTGGTCAAGTAATTCCTTATGTGAACCTGTCTCGACGATTTCACCATTCTCTAGCACAATGATTCGATCCATTTTTTGAACAGTGCTCAGTCTATGAGCGATAACGATAGCTGTTCGGCCCTCCATTAGCTTCCAAAGCGCATCCTGGATGTATTTTTCACTTTCAGAATCAAGGGCACTGGTAGCTTCGTCCAACACTAGAATTGGCGCATTTTTAAGCATGGCTCTGGCTATGGCTATGCGTTGTCTTTGGCCGCCACTCAGCTTGACACCTCGTTCACCAACCAGCGTGTCGTAACCATTAGCGAGCTGATTAATAAACTCGTGAGCATGGGCCATCTTTGCCGCCGAAACAACTTCTTCATCGCTAGCGTCTAGTTTTCCATAGCGGATATTGTCGGATAGGCTCCGGTGAAAAAGGAGGGGTTCTTGAGGTACATACACAATGGAATTTCTCAAATCGTTTTGTTGCACATCGGCTATATTAATGCCGTCAATCAGTATCTTTCCGCTTTGTATGTCGGCAAACCTGAGCAGTAACCTGGTAACAGTGGTTTTACCCCCACCAGAATGGCCAACCAGGCCGATTTTCTCGCCACCACTAACTTCTAGATTTAGCTTTTTAAATACATCGGTATCTTTACTATCTTCAATATAGCTAAAATCGACGTTGTCAAATTTTATAGAGCCCTTACCGACTGCAAGTGGCGTAGGATTTGGTATGTCTTTTACTTCCGGTTCGAGCTGCAGGATATTGGTCATATCAGTGGCATCGCCAAACACTCGGTTGATGTTTCGGACAACAAACATTGATTGCCACAGCCTATTGGTAAGATTGATGGTGTAGGTCAGTATCAAATAGAGTGACCCAACCGAAACACCAAATTTGGTGATCGCCACAATACCCAGTGCGACAGCAATGAAATTCAACATATTAGTACTTGACTGCGTCAAGAGCTCATTTTTCATCTGAACCCGCATCATATCCATATAAGTATTGGTTGTCGTATCTGCTTGTTTGGCAAACAATTGGCTTTCAAAGTGCTCGTGCGCAAAGGCTCTGACCGTCGCAATATTCGTGATGTTGTCTGCAAGTTTGGCAGTACGGTCACTTTCACTACTAGCCAAGCGACGGTTAAACGGTGCCTGGTAACGCATTCTGAAATAAACTATCGTTAGAAATACAATTGATACCACCATCAGCACGCTGGCATAGAATGTGTTGATAGTAAACAACACACCGAGCGAAAAAACAAAGGCTGTCAAAGCAGTTACAATATTCCAAGTAAAGTCGGCATCAAACCGCTCATAAGCACCTGCAAATTTATTGACCTGAGAAACCAATGCTCCACCAAATCGATTGGCATGAAACCTGCTGCCCATTTGCTGCAAATGGTCGAATAAATATACGTAGATATCTCTGGATATTGAAATTTGCTTTTTCCATGTCGCATAGGCTTGTGTTCGCCAAATGATAATACTCAGAAGCATCGCCAGCAGATACGACCAGATGTATGTCGTCATGTGTTCTAGCTGTATGCTTCCGCCATGAGCAACCGCATTTTGCATATAATTAAAAGCTTTGGCAACAATGAGCGGTGGAAAAATTTCGCCGACGATCGTTGCTAGTACCGCACCAATAGTTCCATACCAAAACAAGAATGGATACGGTTTGGTAAATTGCCAAAATAGTGACAAAGTCTTGCGATTTATCGACTTGGATTTATTGTCTTTCATAGGTGCAGCCTCCTACTGCCCATCAATGTATTGTTACTTCGCGTTTGTTTTAAAGTGTTGAGGTTAGATTAATAAGAATGACTAAAGCGTCACTAGGGCGACGCCGCAAGCCAGTCGTTCAATTGATATATTCATGTCGTCACCCTTTCCTTTAGTTTACAATTCTTACGATTTTAGCACATCTTATTAACAGATACAAAAAATGCTACAATAGCACCCGCATGGAAAAGATTATTTTGTATTACAAATTTGTGCCAATTGATGACCCAGAAACGGTTATGCACTGGCAGCGGCAGCTCTGTGAGCGTCATGGCTTAAAAGGCCGTATCATCGTCAGTTCCCAAGGTATCAATGGCACCCTCGGCGGCCCAGTTGATGGCTTAAAGGCTTATAAAAAAGCCATGAATCTTCATAGCAAATTTAAGAAAATTATGTACAAATGGAGCGACGGAGGAGCCGCAGACTTTCCAAAACTGAGCGTAAAAGTTCGTAGTGAAATAGTGACATTTTTAGCATCGGACGAAATTACGGTTAATGATAGCGGCATTGTGGGCGGCGGTCAGCGTTTAAAGCCTCGGCAAGTTCATGAACTCGTCGCCACTCGAGGTGATGACGTGGTATTTATGGATGGTCGAAATGCCTATGAAGCTAAGGTAGGCCGCTTTAAACAAGCCGTTATGCCTAACACCAAAACGACACGGGATTTTATTAAAGAGCTGGATAAACCAAGCCTTAAGAAACTCAAAAATAAGCCGATTGTGACCTATTGCACCGGCGGAATTCGCTGCGAGATTCTGACAACATTGATGAAAAATCGTGGTTTTAGTGAGGTCTATCAAATTGATGGTGGAATTGCTAAGTATGGTGAGGAGTACAAAGATGAGGGGTTATGGGAGGGCAAAATGTATGTATTTGACCGACGAATGTCGGTGGCCTTTAGCGATAAGTCAAAAGACATTGGCAGGTGCGAACATTGTTGTGCCAAAACTAGTGATTTTATCAACTGTGCTGATCCATCATGTAATGACCTAATACTGGTTTGCCAGCAGTGTGCTATGACCAAAAACTACTGCAAAAGACACATCAAATCTTTGACAAACATCGCATAAAAATGTTATAATAAAGCACTTTTGGAATACTGTTTTTCAAGAGGTAATTTAACAGTTTGGTTGTTGTTCAGGGACACAAAGTGTTCATAAAAGATCTGTTCAAGTCGAAGGTCGGCTTACAGAGGAGGTAATGTAATGGAAGATCGTCGTCGTGTGATTTCCACGTTTCTCATGGTCATCTTGCTGATGATCGCAACGGGTTTCGTGGTACACGTGGTCGATGTTTTCAACGGTAAGACGAACGCTCAACAGCGGCTGATGCTGTTCTCGGCAGTGGCAGGCGGCGCAGCCATTCTTGGCTTGGTGCTGCTGGTCGTTCTCGGTTGGCTGATGGGTTTTCACTTCTCGCGGAAGCACTGACACTGACGGCGAGCGGAGTAGGGGCCCTTTCGAGCCAGGAAATAATCTGGCATACGTCAGGCGGGGGTGGATGAGTAGCATCGACAGTTTGGCAGCCACCCGGCGCCGACTTGTCTCATGTGAGATTCCCACCCCCGCCTCCCCAACCCTCCACCCTCCACTTTGTGTCCCTATTTTCCTGAACAGTAACTAAAACATATACT
>CAYMBM010000046.1:0-5778 GCA_964388705.1 uncultured Candidatus Saccharibacteria bacterium | reverse complement strand
CACTGTGGCTAAAGGTGTTGAATTGGCTGATGTTGATGATGAAACTCTCGGCTACAAGGTTGGCGCTGAACTGATCAAACAAGCCGCCAGCAAGATGAATGATGTAGCTGGTGATGGCACCACTACGGTCACAGTTTTGACCTATCATATATTGAACGAAGCTAACAAACTGATTGCTGCTGGGCATAACCCAATGCAGCTGCGCAAGGGCCTAGAAGCTGCCTCACATGATGTGCTGACAAAGCTCAAGAGTATGAGTGAGGATATTAAGAGCAACAAAAAGCGAGTGGCTGAAGTTGCCACCATTTCCGCTGGCGACGCCAATATTGGCCAGCTAATTGCTGAAGTCATTGAAAAAGTCGGCAAAGACGGCGTGGTCACGGTAGAAGAAGGCCAAGGTTTAGCTCTAGAAAGCGAAGTGGTGGAAGGTTATACCATGGACCGCGGTTTTATTAGTGCCTATATGGTCAGTGATGCCGCCCGCATGGAGGCAGTGATTGAAAAGCCAGCCATTGTCATTACCGACAAAAAAATTAGCTCTATTCAAGAATTTTTGCCAGTCCTAGAGCAATTGGCGCAAGCCGGTAAGAAAGACCTATTGCTGATAGCTGAAGACGTGGAGGGCGAAGCCTTGGGAACCTTGGTGCTCAACAAGCTCAAGGGTGTGTTCAACACAGTGGCCGTTAAGGCGCCGGCGTTTGGCGACCGACGTAAGGATATGCTCAATGACTTGGCCATCCTAACGGGGGCTACAGTAATCAGTGAAGATACTGGTCAGACCTTTGAAACGGCTGATGCCGGCATGGTTGGTAGTGCCCGCAAGGTTATTGTCACTAAAGACGAGACAACCATAATTGAAGGCGGTGGTTCGTCCAGTGAAGTCAAAGCTCGCATTGCTCAGATTAATGCCCAAATTAACGTCGCTACTAGTGAATATGATCGTGAAAATCTAGAAAAGCGCCGAGCGGCATTAGAAGGCAAAGTGGCTGTCATCAAGGTTGGCGGAGCCACTGAGACAGAAATTGAAGAAAAGAAATTCCGAGTTGACGACGCCGTTCATGCGGTAAAAGCTGCTCTAGACGAGGGCATTGTGCCAGGTGGTGGAGTAACTTTTGTTAACCTAGCACAGGTCTTGACTGCAGCCGCCCCCACTTCTTCAGATCCCAGCTATAAATTGTTAGTTGATGCCTTGGAGCAGCCGTTTCGTATTTTATTGGCCAACTCTGGCATTAATCCTGATGAGTGGTTACCGCAGATTGTCAAAGGCTCTAAGTCTGGCCAAGGAGTTGACGTAACTAAGCCGGCCAAATTGGTTGATATGAAAGCCGCCGGCATTGTCGACCCTACTCGAGTCACTAAAGAAGCTATCCAAAATGCTGTATCGATTGCCGGTACCTCTATGACCATGGGTGCATTAGTGGTCGATGTGCCTGAAAAACAAGATGCCCCAGCTGCCCCCGACATGGGCGGCATGATGGGCATGTAGAATCAACTAGTTCCAAATTTTGCCAAAATCACCATTTTGTACTATGGTAGAAGTATTAAGAGTGGGGAGGAGCACGGTATGTGGCCATTTCGGCGAAGACAATCCAACCAGTCACCCATTCCCAGTGAGGTTCAAGATTATTATCAGGCAGAGCGGCGCGAACGTGTTGGCGTAGCCTGGCTGTTAGCCTTGGCAACGCTGGTTACAACTATTGTTCTAGCCTTTGGATTATTTTTTGGTGGCCGTTGGACTTACCGCAAAGTCTTTAATCATAACAAGTCCAGCGTTGCTACTAATAAACCCAAAAGTGGTCAAAATACGTCAGCGTCAACCTCGGGCAATCCAACCGCCTCGTCACCACCAAATCCCCAAAGTGAGGGTGATACAACTGTGCCGCAACCAAGTTCTTCAACCAGTTCTTCAGGCCAAACAACTGGTTCTGCCTCGTCACCATTGCCAAACACTGGTCCTGGCAACACCGTGGCTATATTTATCACTACATCTTCGTTAGCAGCTCTAGCGCATAACCTGTTTATTCGCCGGAGAATTTCAAGCCAAAAAACTGATTAAGATTCGTTATCTTGTGGTTGCGTAAAGTAGTTGATCTCGTTAATGACGTCAAGCAGTGCTTGGGCGCGTTCTTTATTGTCTTTAATTTCCTTGGCGGCCTCAAAAGCAGCTTTGACCAAACTCTCATCGTCAGAGGCCTGAATCATCATCATGGTCGTTCGGAATTTTTCTTCTGGGGTTTGCTCAAGGTGACTGACTAGCGGCGATAGCTGTTGGAGGGCTTGTTGCTTCATTGAAAGTAAATCGTCGGCACTGTTGTTAGGTGGTGCCGGAGCGTCTGACGTGTGGTCGTCGGCAGGCGTTGTGCTGACAGGGTTTGGCGGCGTAAATGGCAACCCGTTACTCGGTTGGCTAGGTGTTGTAGCGGCATTGTCATCAAGAACACCATCCGGCTGTGGGTCCGGATGAACCGTTGGTTGATCAGCTAACGGTGCTAAATCACTATCTTGTTTATTGTTATCGTCGTGACCAAACATGCCACCCCCTTCTTAAACGTCTGCTGTATAGTATATAGCATAAACATGACGAGAGGGAATACCTAAAAGTGCTAGATGATCTCAAATATATCCACCAACATGATCCCAGCGATGCGTTGGGCGTAGCTGAAAAACAATGGCAACAATTAACCCAAGATTTTGACGTTAACATTCCAAAGAGTGGCTCGATTCAAAATATTGTGGTAGCTGGTATGGGCGGCTCAGCTTGGCCAATGTACTATCTAAAAACTTGGCCAGGAATGTCGGTCCCTTTTGAGCTGGTTGGTGATTATACTATCCCGACGTATGTCAATGAGCAGACGCTTTTTGTGGCTTCCAGCTACTCTGGTAACACCGAAGAAGTACTAGCTTGCTTGGCGGCCGCCGAACAAGCCAAAGCCCAGATTGTAATTGTCACGGCTGGCGGCCAACTACTCGACCAGGCGCACGAACACAATCATCCGGCCTTTGTGATTCCATCTGGAACGCAACCCCGCATGTCGACGTTTTATTTTTTGGCCGCCATGACCAAATTACTGGAGTCGCTCCAACTGGCAGCGCTTGGTAGTCAGCAGCAGCTAGCAAGCGTTAGTCAATGGCTAAGCCAAGAAGTGGCCAGTTGGCTACCAACTGTACCGGCCAGTCAGAACCAAGCCAAACAACTGGCCCAGGAAATGTTAGCCAAAAGTGTGGTGGTGTATGCTGGGCCACGACTGGCTCCAGTAGCAAGAAAGTGGAAGATTTGTATCAACGAAAACGCCAAGCATGTGGCTTGGTGGAACCAATTTCCCGAATTTTCGCATAATGAATTTATCGGTTGGAGTGGTCAACCAATAGATAAACCATATTGTGTGGTCGATTTACGGAGTAATTTCGAGCATGAGCGAGTGCAAAAACGTTTTGAAGTTACGGCGCGTATGCTATCTGGTAAACGACCCGAGCCAGAAGTGGTGACAGCCAAGGGCGAGACCATGTTGCACCAGTTACTCTGGACCTCGATGCTGGGCGATTTTACAAGCATTTATTTAGCCTTACTTGATAATGTTGACCCTACGCCAGTTGATTTGGTAGAAAAGTTTAAATTGGCCCTTGATCAATAGTGTATGGATAGCCCAATAACAAGCCCTGGCGACGTAAAACGACTAGGCACTATTTTGGCAATTTGGGCACATCCAGACGACGAGTCATTTTGTGCAGGTGGTCTATTGGCAGCAGCGGTGCAAAATGGCCAAACGGTGGTGTGCGTAACAGCCACCAAGGGGGAGGCCGGTGTGCAGGACGCCAAACGTTGGCCGCCCGCTCAACTTGGTGACATCCGGGCGCACGAACTCCAACAAGCCCTGAACGCACTAGGAGTGGCTCATCATTATTGGTTGGACTGTCAGGACGGCCGCTGCCAACAAGCCGACAAAACACAAATTATGCAGCAACTTACACAGTTAATTAATCGCTACCAACCTCAAACTATTCTGACGTTTGGTCCCGATGGCTTGACTGGTCATCCTGATCACCAGTGTGTGTCTGAATGGGTCACAGACGTAACCAAAGGAACTGACATCGCGATTTATCACGTGGTTCAGGAAGAGACATCTTATCGTTCAGAATTGGCTGAGGCCGATAAACAGTTTCAAATTTATTTCAATATTTCCCGTCCACCGCTGAGAAAAAAAGCTGACTGTGACATTGGCCTGGCGCTAGATAAAGATTTACTGACTACTAAACGGCGGGCGCTGGAAGTTATGCCGTCACAAACCGAAGCCTTGCTGGCCGGTATGTCACCACAGGCCCTACAAGCCTTAATCGGCACCGAATGTTTTATCAGAGCTAAATAGCGGTGTCTTTAAAGCCGAGCTGGTAGCCGATATAGCTAACTAACAGATGGAGGCCAAAGTAAATAACCACGATCCACAACACCATTACGAGCGGTAACCGTACAAATGGGTAGATAAGGATTAGCCCACCGACAATATAGTCCAGTTGATCGAACGGAAACCAGCTCTTGCCAGATTTTATGCCAACCCGTCGTTTAAAAAAGCTCTCAACAACATCGCCCATTAAAGCCCCAAAGCCTAGGATCGAACCGGCAATTAGGCTAATTATAGCCGTACTAAGTGTTAGATTGCCCCTGGTGACAATATTGACCTGAACAAAACATGTTACTGACGCCGCCACTGTTCCCGACCACAACCCCCGCCAAGTCTTATTGTTACCTAACAAACGTTTACCTCGGAAAGTTCCACCTAAATCTAAAGGCGCATTCCATTGTTTTAGCCAGGGAATTTTATTTGTTAGTGGCGGAGTCATATTAGCAATACCGGCGGGCAGGAAGAACCAAAATGCCCAAAAAATATCGCTGCCAAAAAGCCTATCCATTATCGTTTTCCGCTCAATTTCTTACGTAGACGATGATACTTGGGGTAGAGCAAGGTTCGAACAGTTGGTTTACCAACAATCGGTGTTCCCTCATCCAGTAATTCGACCAAAGTATTGCGGTTTGGCATAGCAGTTATCCGGGTGTAGGTTTTACCAAGCCCGTGATAACCGTGGGCATCGCTACTGGCCACACCTATCATGCGGTTGAGTTTGGTCCAAACAACAGCCTGTGCACTTCGATTCTGGGCAAAAGCTCGGCCGTTGTAGATTTCTATCAAATCAATGTGATCTGCTAGCTCCTCCAGCACACCCGGGTGAACGCCTTTCCGAACCGATTCAAAGGGGTGGGGGATATAGACTAAACCACCTTGATCTTTGATTTGTTTGACTGTTTCGAGCGGACTCAAACGGGCCGGCACTTTTTCTGTTAAATAAAGACCAATAATTTCACCAGCGGCCGTCATGATTTCCTCGCCAACGATCACATGATCGCCAAGCAGTTGATGCATATGAAGCGCGAAATCAACCGAATTATGATCCGTTATGGCCACACAATCCAGTAGACCTTGTTCGATGGCTTTTTGATACTGCGTTTCAGTAATGCCACCGTCGTGCGACGTCACTGAATGGGTATGCAGATCAACTTTGAACATTGAGGCGTCTCATAATGCTGATTAATCGGCCAATGGCCGTAGTTGTCGACAGCAGGGCAATAACAATCACGGCCAAAATAATTCGGTTGCTAAGTAGACCAACGACCAAAACGGCCATCCGCACCTCAAAGCGCATCAAACCGTCTTGGAACAATCGATTAATTTCACTGATACTTAAATGGCTTTTGGCAACTGCTGTTTCACCTTTGGCTTTGACATA
>CAYMBM010000045.1:3815-5779 GCA_964388705.1 uncultured Candidatus Saccharibacteria bacterium | reverse complement strand
AGTTTCAAACCATTTCTAGTTATAGTAAGTTCTTTGCTTTTAGGCGCATAGCCAAGCAGGACAACACCACCGTCTTCATCTGTAATTGACCATTCATTGTCAGCATTGTTTGGGTCGTCTTCGTCAATGCCGTCCAACACTTCTAGCAAGGCATACAGCGACTTTGTGGCTTCACGCGACAGTTTAGTAACTTTTTGGTCATAATTCATAGTTACTAGTATAGGCGCTAACAGGCGTTCTTGTATCTTTATCTTCTTTAACGCGCTTCCAGCCAACAGCTATATCAGCTAGAATATCTTCTAGCGGTCGGGTTTCAAAAAGCCTTATAAGACTGCCACCAATTTCCTAGCGTAGTGATACTGATATAATAAAACAGCGATGATCGCCAAAATCAAAAATCTGATCAAACATCCCTATGTACAGCAGCTGCGCGATGTTCGCTTTGTTGGTTTTTTGGTTTTTGGGGTGTTAATCCTGTTGGTTAGCTGGAGCGGTGTTGGCGTGATAGAAACTAATTATCAACTGCAGAAGCAAATTTCGGCTTTGCAGCAGCAGAACCAGATATTTGAGCTGCAAAATAAGAACCTGGCACTGAGCAACCAATATTACACTACCAACCAATATCTGGAACTTGAGGCTAGGCGACAATTTGGCAAGGCGGCGCCCGGAGAAACGCTGCTACTGGTTCCCAAAAAAGTGGCACTGGCGCACACGGTTGACACCTCATCCAAAGACAAAAGCCCGCCCAGAAAGGTAGTGCAAAAGCCCTTTTATCAGCGCAATTTTGAGGCTTGGGTAGACTTTTTATTCCGCCACGGTGTAAATAACTAAAGTCCAGGTACTAGTAACCACAAGCAATTTTGATATATACTTTACTTTAGTAAAAGGAATCAACATGGCTAAACCACAACGCAAAACAATTGACACAGTATTTATATTACTTGGCGTGGCAGTAACAGCAGTGTTGTTAGTGACCGGGGGCTTGTCGTGGTACGCCTACCGTTTTGCGACTAATAGCGTCCGCAACGAGCTATCGGCCCAAAAGGTATATTTTCCGGCCAAAGGCAGCCCGGCGCTGGACCCCAAGGAATTTCCTGATTTGCAGCAATATGCCGGCCAGTTAGTAGATAACGGACCAAAGGCCAAAGCCTATGCCAATGGTTTTATTGGTCGCCACCTAGAAGCAGTGGCTGGCGGCAAAACCTATGCTGAAGTTAGCTCTGAAGCTCTGAAAGATCCGACCAATCTGAAGCTTCAGCAGCAGAAACAAACCCTATTCCAGGGTGAGACCCTGCGAGGACTGTTGCTCGGTGATGGCTACGCCTACTGGACCTTTGGAATCATTGCTATGTATGCCGCCATTGCTGCTTTTGTTGGTGCTGGTGTTATGGCGATATTGGTGGTCCTTGGCTTAATGCATTTGTCTCGGTTGAAGTAACGTCGATATACGTTACTGATACAAAGAAGCTTCAAGCACGGGTGCTTATAAATAGGTCGTTCGGATCCTCTACAGGTTTCACACGTGTTTCCAGCTCTTGCCAAGTCAGACGTACAACTTGTTGTCCTAGTTCCGGCACTTGTCTAATACCACCTTTGATCCTGTAATCACCGGTAGTAAATAACAGCATCTGACCGTCTTGCTCCAGGGCTTGATAGACAATAAAAGCTAAAGACCGCGGCAAAGCATCAATACGCCAATTCACTTCAGTTTTTGACTCATCATAAACAAGTTTTAGCTGCTCATATAGAGTCCAATCAAAACTGGGTTGTTCAACCATTACTGGTACTGGCGTCTGAGCCTCCGTTGGTCGATTAGCTAAGGATGTGGGCAAAAAGCCGACGGCTGCAGTTCGATCACGACTGCGTGCCCGGGCCATGGTAAAGGCAAATCGTCAAAGGTTGATTCGGCGAGTGCGGGCCCGATTATTAGCGTCTGCGGAGCGGAGGGCGTGCTGGTTGGGAAA
>CAYMBM010000045.1:0-3805 GCA_964388705.1 uncultured Candidatus Saccharibacteria bacterium | reverse complement strand
GCTGTCAGCCGGTGGCGCGTCCGTTCTTCGTAACGTTGGTGGCAAAAACCCGTAGGCTGGAATTCCCTCCCGACTGCGGTCCCGGGCCATGGGAAAAGCCAATACTGCAAAGTTGATTGCTCGAGTTCGGTCACGAATATTATCCTGCTCTGTTTGCAGGACTACCTCCGCTATTGGTAGTTTATCTTCTTTGACGTTCCGCGCTTCAATAATTTCCTGCTGGATCCGTTGGTCTCCCATAGCTTGAGCATGCTCGATAAACTCGGGTGCAGTAAGGGTATGAGTAATCCGCAACCAGGTGATGAGCATATCTTCACGATCCAAGCTTTCTATTGGTACGGAAGAATCTCGTCGCTCAGGTTGCAGCCAACCACTCAGAGTACCATCGGGACTGACAGTTAGTTGTTTAACTTGTTGACGTGAGCTTACTTCCCAAATATACCGCGTTTGCCCGTCGGTATCGTTATGAGGAAGTCGAGGATCTGGCGGATAAGAACCGAATCTAATTGTTGTTGTTTGGTCAGGGTCGGCCGAATCGAGCTGAGCGATGGTGATTTCAGGAAGGACTCTAAGACTACCGTATCGTCGAACAAAATATTCGGAAAAATCTAAAATGGACCAGGGTAACCGGTCCATTGCAATGTCGATATCAAAATGGGGATTTGCTGGAGCTTCTAGGAATGCCCCGCTAGTTTCAGGTGTCTGTATTCCAGTTGGCGCTGCTAAAATTGCTTGTGCCATACTGAGGTTTTAGTATAGCAGCAACTATTTGCGTGGCACAAGCAATTTAGTAAGTCTTATGATTATATGCTACCCAGAAACTCACCGACGACGTTGTTAACCTCGTCAATGATTTCTGGGTGCAGCCGATAGTCGTGTTCGCTATCTAGTTCGTGGATCATCTTTGGTTGATCTGCCGCGGCAAACATACGTTTTACAATCTCTGGTGTAGAAAGTTCATCTTTTATGCCGTAGAAAAATAATTTTGGCGTTTTGCAATTTTTCAATCCCGACAGGGCGTTATATTTTTCGCTATCTTCAAAATATTGGTAGGGTAAATCAAACTGTTTTTGCTCTTTTGTCCTGGTAGTACCGGGCGGAAGGTCACGAAAAGAAATTCTAGACTTACCTGGAACCGGCGCATCAACGTCTATTGGCCCACCATAGGACGAATTTATTGAGATCAGGTGGGTAATGTTTGAATTCTTGGGCCCAGCCAGCATTGCCACAGTGCCACCACGGCTATGGCCCATCAACACGGTTGGCTTATTGCCAAAGTATTCAATCAACTCGTTGACGGCTTTTATATAATTTGTAGTTGTTAGAAGTTCAATACCGCCCGGGCTGTCCCAAGTACCCGGTGGGTCAAACGACAAGGCAAAGTAACCCTTGGAAGCTAGGTATTCGATGTGGCTGACGTTGTTAGCGTAATCTTTGGTGTCCAGCCGGCCAGGAATAATAATGGCTAGTTTTGATGAGCTGCTATCACCTTGGCTAATTATGGCCAGCTCAAAACCCTTGGTTTTGATAATTTCCATGCCCACATCATAGCAAAAGCTACGGTTAGTTTATGTGTTATTAAGACGAGGTGATTGCTTTTATTGACTCATGAACCAGCGCAACATACGGCTCTGACCGTAAGCGTCGCACGTCATTAACCTTTTTACCCGGAGCTCTATTAATAATAAAATGACTCATCATGCTAATGGTGCGCTCCAAAACTGATAAATGGAATTCTTTGTCAAAGTTCTCTCGGGTCATGCCGGCGTCGTCACGCAAATCATACCAACACCTTTGTTTAAACAGTTCAGCTGCTTCTGGTTGTTGGTGTTGGCAGCACAGCAAGTGATAAAAGAAGGCCATATCGTCAAAGCGGGGCTTGTCCCATTCGGGTTTTTCGGCCAGCGTGCCAAACTCCGAATCGACTATGTACAATTGTGGGCGCTTTATCTGTTGGATGAGCAAGTTGGCTAGACTCAAATTGCCGTGGACAATGCCAGCCTGAATTCCGTTTAGAAGATCTTCGTTAGCCACAATATCAGCAATTTTACCTCTTGTGTCATCGTCAAAAAACTGGCTGTGTGTAACTGAACAAGATCGCTCCAGACGCTCCCTATACCAGTCGACAAGATTTGAGCCTTCGCGACCAAGTGGTAAGTGGTACAGCGTCGTTGCTATATGGCCGATGACGCCCAACAAAGGATAAAGTTTATCTTCTGTTGGCTCTTGACCACCAGCATGCTCAAACACTGCCCATTCAAAGTCTGGAGCATGTGTCACCACATGTGGAACAGCCCAATATTTGTTGTTAATACGAGGTCCGATGGTCTGGTTCCAGCGCACTTCATTTTCAAGATCGGCTAGGTCATACGAATTATCGTCTTTGACGGCTTTTAAAAAATAAAGATTACCGGCCTCATCTTGAACAGGTCCAGTAAAGAATTTAGCCCGGACTTCCAGATCTTCAACTGGGCTGAAGATTTGTCCCTCCGGACTTTCTACGCGGTCGATCATGGGTCTATTGTCTAAGAATTCACAGTATTCGCAAGCATGAGCACAACGGCAAACTTATTTACGGCGTTTTTGGTATTCATGCCAGGTTAGCACAATGATGAATGAATCAAATATCGTTAACAACAGCAGTCCAATAGAAAATCGATAGCTCATCCGATAAACCTGATAAACGATAAACGCTGACAGTACTATGATCATAGCCGGGTAGGCCCACATTTTTTGTTTGAATAAGGCAATAATCACCAGAAGTTTTACTAGTCCGTGAGACAACAGGTAAAAGGCCGCGAAATAACGTCCAGAACTGACAAAGTCATGGCTTATCTTTAGGACGTGAGTGGCAATGTAGTCGTGGGGGTTTTTAGATAGCTGATACTGGGTCAGACTGGCCGCCAGACTATTGATCCTGGACGGCGCAATGGCCAAAATGAGCACTCCGCCAATGACTTCCAGTAAAGAATCACCGGCTTTTATGAGCAAGCTAATGTAAAACGCTCGGTCAAGATTTGTCGATTGTTCTAACTCAGAAGCAACACTGCTCATACGTCAATCATAGCAAACTAGAAAACGACCACTCTAAACTACTTGTGAGCGTCGGTACTATAGGTCCGCTAACGGCTGGCTACATTCTCAAAAACTGTAGCAGGTGATAGACCAAAAAGGCTGGCCAGACAATGGCTTTTAAGAACGCTAATATAACTAACCAAAATGTACCCGAGTGCACATTTAGGTAGTAGACTAGTGCCCCTATAAACCCTAAAAACCAAATGCCGCTGGAGCCGCCGCCTTTCATAGCTTTTTTATTTTTGTACAACCTTTTTCTTGAATCTTTGTCGATCATAATACCCCTCCAACACTATTTAATCACAATATACGCATTTCGTTTTGCTGTCAGTTGCTTGCAGGTTTGGAAATAGAGGTTATTTTATGCGAGTTATTAGTCGCAGATTTGAGATGTAGTGTCGAATATTAATGGCCGGGTGACTAATAAGGTAGTTCATATGCTTATCAACAAAAGGCATAAGGTTATCAGGGTACAATCCGCTATTAGCACTATAACTAGACTTGGTATTATAGGTGGAATCGGCAACCATTGATCTCAGAAGCTGCTCAACCTCAACTCCTTCTGCAGAATTAAAAAAGTCAATTTTTTTCTTTAAGATAGGCATGGCTACGGCTTGATCTTCTTTGGCTTTTTGATCTCTTTGCGACCCTTGTCTTTAGACATATCTTTCTCCGTTTAATAAGGCTCAAGCCCTTATTTGGCCTATAATTGCAGAAAGTAGGGCAGAGG
>CAYMBM010000044.1:0-5798 GCA_964388705.1 uncultured Candidatus Saccharibacteria bacterium | reverse complement strand
ATCGTCTTATTGAATCTATTGATCGCCAGCAGCCAATGCTCGCAGCTTTTAATGTGGGTGATGACGTTTTGAGACAATTTGTGCAATTCATATCGGATCTTATCACTGTTCATGGATTAATAAATCTTGATTTTGCTGATGTTAAAACAGTTATGAAGAATGCTGGTTCAGCTCTTATGGGAATTGGCCGAGCTAGTGGTGATAATCGTGCTATCCAAGCCGCTAACCAAGCCATTGAATCGCCTTTGCTTGAGGTATCGATTGATGGAGCCCGAGGTATCTTGTTCAACGTTATAGGTGGTCATGATATCTCTATGCATGAGATAAACACCGCTGCCGAAACCATTACAGCGGCTGCTGATCCAGAAGCCAACATCATCTTCGGGGCGACAATTAATCCTGAACTGCAAGGCGAGATTATCATTACCGTTGTGGCAACCGGTTTTGATGATGCTTACTTTGCAAATCGAAAAACAATTACGCAGCCCAAAACCTTTGAACCAAAAACTGAAATAGCCGATGACTCATCGATGCAGGCAATAGATATGGATCTGCCAGAACATAGTGAACACAGCGATTTTCACACCGATAAACCTATGCCCAATATCTGGGCGCTGGATAATCACGATGATCAAGAGGACGACAAAGATCGTAAGAACGACGATTCGGATGATGAATCAGAAGATGAACTAAAAAACGAAGCAGAATTAGAAAAACCATCCTTTTTACGGCGATTAAAGAAACATCGCACTAAGGACAAGGACGAATCAGATAATACCTAAATTTAGGTAAATAATACAGCGTTATTTCTATTGCAAAACGCTATACATAGAGCTATCATAGCTCTTAATGACGCTATATATAGGATTAGTACATAGAGTGTCGGCACGTTGAAATTGAACAAATTTCTTTATCAAAATCGTTTTACAAGTGGTTGCGATAAAGAAATGACCAAGGAAAGGGGTGCACTATGAAATGCAGCCAATGCCATAAGGGCGAGACCAAGGTTATTGAATCACGAGATGTCACAGACGGTGAAGCCATACGGCGACGCCGAGAATGTACTAGTTGTCATCATCGCTTTACAACCTATGAACGGTTGGAGCGGCCACAAGTAGTGGTTATAAAAAACAATGGTACACGTGAACTCTTTGATCGTGAAAAACTTTTGTCTGGCCTGTATCGAGCATGTGAAAAGACACCGGTCACCAATTTGCAGCTCCAACATCTTGTTGCTGGGGTTGAGCAAGAATTGCAAGCCTGTGGGGATGAAGAAGTCCCTTCGGCAAAGATTGGTGAAATGGTCATGGAGCGCTTAGCGCAATTAGACGAAGTTGCCTATGTTCGTTTTGCAAGTGTCTACCGACGCTTTAAAGATATAGCCGGCTTTGAGCGAGAGTTACTCCAGATTCGGGAACGCAAAAGCTCGGAATCCGTCAAAATGTAGAGCCTTTTGACGGCTGCCTTCGGTACTCCATATGAGACAAACACACGGTTTTTCTCATAGGACCTTTGGAGTTAGTCCAAATTCGTTTATAAAAACGAACTGGTCCTACTCTTTATTAAAGAGTATATGGAATTTCGGAGGGAGCCAAGCGTGGACCAGGGAGGTGCCACGTGACTCTAAACAAAAACTAAATATAACTACAAGTGAGGGTACTATTATGGGACAAACAACAATCCTGGGACACAGGCGGCTTCTAACGCCCCCGAAAAGTAAGGGCTACGATCAGCTCAAATGGACCAAACAAGACTCTATTATTAAGAACCCTATGACCGAAAAGCCGGTCTTTGAACAAAAGGGTGTAGAGTTTCCCGAAGGTTGGTCACTGAATGCAATTAATATCGTTGCCCAAAAATATTTTACTGGTACACCTGGAACAGCAAGCAGAGAAAGCTCGCTGAAAACTTTAATTGACCGTGTGGTTGATACGGTGACTCGACAGGGTTTACAAGAAGGCTATTTTGAAACCGAAGCTGAAGCCAATGATTTCCGTGAGGAGTTGAAGTATATATTAGCTACCCAGCGAGCAGCCTTTAATTCGCCAGTTTGGTTTAATATTGGTGCTCCAGAACGCTCCCAGCAAGCGAGTGCCTGTTTTATTCTGGCTGTCGAAGACACAATGCCGTCGATTTTGAATTGGTACAAAGAAGAAGGCATGATTTTTAAGGGCGGTTCTGGAGCAGGTATTAATCTGAGTACCATTCGTTCTTCTGCCGAAAAACTTGGTAAGAGTGCGGGTACAGCCTCAGGTCCTTTAAGCTTTATGCGTGGTGCTGATTCTTCTGCCGGAGCCATAAAGAGCGGTGGGAAAACTCGTCGAGCAGCTAAAATGGTTATTTTGAATGCTGATCATCCCGATATTGAAGAGTTTATTTGGGCTAAAGCTATCGAGGAGAGAAAAGCTCGGGTACTGGAGCAAGCCGGCTTTGATATGACTTTGGATGGTAAGGATAGTTTCTCCGTTCAATATCAAAATGCTAATAACTCTGTCCGGGTTACAGATGAATTTATGCAAGCGGTTGAAAATGACGATAAGTGGAATCTGAAGGCTGTCACTACGGGTAAAACAGTCAAAACAGTCAAAGCTCGTGATATTTTTCGACAAATAGCCGAAGCAGCTTGGGAATGCGCAGATCCAGGAATGCAGTTTGATACAACAATTAATCGTTGGCACACTGCACCAAACGCCGGTCGTATTAATGCCAGTAACCCCTGTAGTGAATACATGCATCTTGATAACTCGGCCTGTAATCTTGCCTCGATCAATCTACTCAAATACTTACGGAAAGACCATAGTTTTGACACCGAAGCGTTTAAGCACACGGTTGAGCTTATTTTTACGGCTCAGGAAATACTGATTGGTTACAGTGAATATCCAACTGAATCGATTGCCAAAAACGCCAAAGCCTTCCGAGAACTTGGTCTTGGCTATGCAAATCTAGGGGCTTTATTAATGGCTCAAGGTTTACCGTATGATTCAGATGAGGGTCGGGCCCAAGCGGCAGCCATAACCGCACTCATGACTGGTCATGCCTACGCCACAAGTGCTCGTTTAGCTCGTCGAGTAGGACCATTTGCTGGTTTTCATAAAGATCGGCAAGGTATGCTTGGAGTGCTTAAAATGCACCGAGAAGAAGTTTCCAAAATTGATGCTAGTCTGGTATCGGAAGAGCTGCTTAGTGCTGCGGCCAGTGCATGGGACGAAGCTGTTGAACTTGGTGAACTTTACGGTGTGCGTAATTCTCAATCAAGTGTTCTCGCACCAACCGGTACCATTGGTCTTATGATGGATTGTGACACCACCGGAATTGAGCCAGACCTTGGTCTTGTCAAAGTGAAAAAGTTAGTTGGTGGTGGAACTATGAGTATAGTCAATCAGACAGTTCCGCGAGCACTCGAGGCACTAGGATACTCGAAGTCAGAAATCGAAGCTATCGTGCAGTATATTGATGTAGAAAAAACTATAATTGGTGCTCCTCACCTCAAGAAAGAACATGAGCCAGTGTTTGCCTGTTCCATGGGAGACAACTCGATACATTATATGGGCCACGTCAAAATGATGTCATCAGTACAACCTTTCATTTCAGGGGCGATTAGTAAAACTGTCAATATGCCAGAAGAAGTCTCGGTGGAGGATGTTGAACAACTTCATGTAGAAGCTTGGAAATTGGGGCTGAAGGCCGTTGCGATTTATCGGGATAACTGTAAAGTAGCCCAACCACTATCGATGGCCAAGAAGGATGGAGAAGTCAAAACTGACGTTGTTTCAACACCAACCGAAGCCGTTCAAGCCCTAATGCCGATTCATGGCAAAAGACACGAATTACCCCGGGTAAGGAACTCCAAAACATTTAAGTTCACTGTTGCTGGTATTCGAGGTTATTTCATTGTCGGCGAGTATGAAGATGGTACACCTGGCGAGCTGTTTATCAGTATTGCCAAGCAGGGTTCAACTTTACGAGGGGTTATGGATGCCTTCGCTACAGCAGTCAGTTACGGTTTACAGTTTGGGGTGCCTTTGAAAAAATTTGTTCAAACGTTTACGAATACAAGTTTTGCGCCCGCTGGTATCACTGATGACCCAGACATTAGAACAGCCGGATCCCTCATTGACTATATTTTCAGACGGTTAGGTAAAACCTATCTGACTTTTGACGATCGTCTTGAAGTTGGGTTAGCAAATATTGAGGATATGCCAGAAGGTCAAACCAGCTTACTGGAAGGTGGCGAAAAAACCTCGATAGTTAAACAGGCTATAGAGACTGTTGCTCAGGCTGAAGCAGCTATTGCGGAAGCTGTTACAAAAGTAGCTGCAAGTAGTAATACTGATATACCAAGTTTGAGCTATCAAGATAAACCTAGTCCTGTTGCCAGTGAATCCGATACCCATGTTCAAGTCACGCGACAAGATGGTGCAGCACCCATGTGCTATAACTGTGGTAACCAAACCCAACGGGCCGGTAGTTGTTATGTCTGTACAGCTTGTGGGAGTACGACAGGTTGTAGTTAGACCTTGTTCAGCAGATTTTCCTAAAAGACTTGTGGTAATGCAGCCTAAAAGTGCTTGTGCTACACTTGAGCTACAATGAAAATCTACATATTGTATCATCCTAATTCTGAGCATGCTCGGGCAGTAGAAGAGTACGCTCACGATTATCAAGCTTCAAGAGGTAAGTCTATCGAGTTAGTAAGTTTAGAAACCAGAGATGGTGCCACTTTAGCCAAACTTTACGACATAGTTAACTATCCAGCTATTATTGCTACAAGAGACGATCGTCAGCTTCTCAAACACTGGGAAGGCGCACCTCTACCGTTAATGGAAGAGGTGGACGGGTATAGGGAGTAGTTGCTACAGTTGCTAAGAGTGGGTACAATGTAAGTGTTACAATTTGAGAAATCCGTTCGCTAATCAGCGAAGAGCGGCTATCAACCGCCAGGAGTGGGAAGAAATCAACCCAGAGAGTAGACCCCACCGGGTAGGCCCGTTATAGCCTTTAATTAAGCCCCAAGTAGGATGGTACCGCCCTGAACTTCAGAGCTCCTACGAGATAGGGGCTTTTATTTGTCGACAAGGAGTCACATGAGATTTAAAGCGGGCACACGCCGTCCCCCCAGCGAATACGAAAAAGATCTAGTCAACTATTGGCAAGCCAATAAGACTTTTGAGAAGTCGATTGAGAACCGACCAGTAACTGATAGTTATATATTTTATGATGGTCCTCCATTTATAACAGGGGTGCCGCACCATGGAACTCTTTTAAGTAGTATTGTCAAAGATGCTGTTCCTCGCTACTGGACTATGAAGGGCAAAAGGGTAGAGAGGGTTTGGGGATGGGACTGCCATGGCTTGCCAGCAGAGGTTTACACTGAGCGCAAACTGGGACTTAAGAGTAAACAAGACATCTATGACTTCGGTCTTGAGAAATATATTATTGCCTGTCGAGAAAACATGGTTCAGACAGGCATTGAATGGGAAGAGACTATTGCAAGAGTAGGCAGGTGGGTTGACTTTAAAGGCGCTTATAAAACCATGGACAAGCCCTACATGGAGTCGGTCTGGTGGGCCTTTAAGCAGCTCTACGAGGCCGGAAAGATCTATGAAGGCGAAAAGGTACTGCTTTACTGCATTCGCGATGCTACGCCCGTCTCTAAAGCCGAGGTGGCTATGGATAATTCCTACCGCGATGACACCGACCCCTCAGTCTATGCAGTATTCAAGCTAGCGGGTAGAAACACCAGTTTATTGGTTTGGACAACTGTCGCCTGGACCTTACTGGCTAATACCGGACTGGCG
>CAYMBM010000043.1:0-5962 GCA_964388705.1 uncultured Candidatus Saccharibacteria bacterium | reverse complement strand
CAAATCAAGCCGGGAACACCGCTAACGGTAAATTAAACATCAATAGTAATGAGTTGCTTCGAATGATTAACCGCTCGAATAAGTTGAATGAACTCAACATTATTGTGAAGGCTGACGTTCAGGGTTCATTGACTTCGGTTATTGATAGTCTCAAGTCTCTTGACACAGATGAAGTAGCTATCCGGGTCGTAGCTTCTGGAGTTGGTACCATCAGTGAAAACGATGTCCACATGGCTCATACCAGTAAGGCCATTATCTATGGTTTTAATGTGAGTTTGCCGACTCCAATCCGACAGGCGGCCAGCCGAGACAAAGTTTCCATTCGGATGTATCGAGTTATTTATGAATTACTCGATGATGCCAAAGAAGAAATGAGCAAACTGTTGGCTCCTGAGGTTGTTGAGACCGAGCTTGGCAGATTGATTGTAAAGGGAGTCTTTAAGACAACTAAATCTGAAGTCATTTGTGGTGGGGAGGTTACCAAGGGTAAATTGGTCGTCCCAGCTATCGCTAAAGTAATGCGCGAGGATGAATTAATTGCCGAGGTAGAAATAACAAATCTGAAACGCGGCCCACAGGATACTAAGGAAGTAGTAGAAGGCGAGATGTGTGGTTTATCACTCAAGACCGAAGCCAAACTTGACTTGCATATTGATGATCGTTTGGAAGTTATTAAGCGCGAGGTGGTTGAGCGCTCACTCTAAGGCTTAAGAAAGCCCAATCATGGAAGACAATCGACCACCTGTTAACGAAGACGAAGCCAGCTTTTCTGCCAAGGAAAAAACAACGGATTCCAAGAAAAAACGTCGTAGTCTATTCGAGCCACTGCAAGCTCGCTGGCAAGAAATCTTTGCCGATAAATCAGAAGACAAAGACCGGTTGCAGCCTGAAGATGACCCGCAGACCAGCCGTTTTCGGGCTTTCTGGAGCAAACTCCTCGGCAACGTGGTTACTACTGAAGATCAGCCATTAACTCCAGAAAGTAGTGATAAGCTTGAAAGTACCAATGCAGACGTTACCAATCTGGAGGCGAGTGAGTACCAGCCAACTGACTATGAGTCGATCTCGTGGTCGTTGCCAAACGCTTCTGTTGAGGGTGAAACCAAAATAGACCATAATCGGCCGCCAAAAACTTCTGAACCTCGTCCACAGCGAACGAAACCATTTAAGCCGAGTACGGCTGAGGATTCAGTGGTAGAGGTATCGTTGACTAACAGCGATCAACAAACTGAACGGCTACCCGAACCAACCGAGACACCCGAACTTATTCCACAACCGCTGCACTACGAAGATCTGGCACAGGCAACACCTATCGAAGTAGCACAACCAACCCTAGAAACTGCGCCAGAAGACCCCCAAGACAGTAAAAAAATTGAGAAAAAACTTGATGATCAAACCCGGAAGCTCAAGCGTGAGCTGCGCCGCCGAGAGGAACGTCTAAAAGCTTTTATTAAACAGCGCGAAATAACTAATGAACGACAGCTATCCTTGCAACCCGAGCTGCCTAACCTTCAGCCAGAACACCATGCGCTAAAAGTGGCGCCGATTGAGCGCAAGCCGTTGTCTCACATTGAAACTGTAGTTGAGCGCGAGGCCAGGTTACAACAACCGCAAATACTTATTGAGCAACCATCACCATCAATTTTGAGACCGGAAGCCCTTTCTGCGGCCAAACCGGCTGAAGTTAACCTAGAACCAACCGTTGAACAACCAGCTGTTGAAAAGGTCTTAGAACGCGTTGTGGCTGCTGCAGAACACGACGAACCAATTGAAAAACGTTATGAGCAACGACATGAAGTCAAAGATAGCGATTTACTTCGGCGCCCAGTTCCAGTAGGACGAGTTGTGTCGGACGCCCTGAATCGTTATGGCAAAGAAGCCAGACGATCAACTTTGACTAGTACTGAGAGCCTGCAGCGCACCTTAGCCAAGCAACAGGCTGTGCGAAACCAAAAGGATTTTTATGCTAGTGCTATGCGTTGGGGCTTCTGGTCAGCGGTAACGCTCATAGTACTTGGTTTGTTAGCATTTATTGTTTTAAGATAACTATGGTTTTTTAAAGAGATGTTTTGTTAGAATAATGAAGATACGAGGACAACACCATGTTTAAACTAGACAATGCATTACTTGAAGAACTTGGACTGGGGGCTCTACCGCCAGTCGACAAAAATAAAATGCTCAGTCATATTTATGAAACGCTAGAAATGAGAGTGGGCATGAAGCTAGCGGAACAAATGACAAATGAACAACTGGATGAATTTGAAAGCTATATAGATAGAAATGATGAAGCTGGTGCCTTAAAATGGCTAGAAACAAATTTTCCTAATTACAAACAAGTCGTGGCTGATCAACTAGAGGCTCTCAAGCTTGAGATCAAAGCCGCTGCTCCGCAAATTGTGGCGGCCAGTCAACAACAGAGCACGGCTTAAAGTCGATAACCGTGTAAAAAGCTTGGCCCAGACATCTCGGCTTTGCCGGCTGGCTTTAACTGATCAATTTGAAGTGCCTGCTGTCCGCAATAGATGATCAGTTGTTTTTTGGTAGTGTCCACAGTTCCAGGGGTGCCAGCTGCCTCAACAATATGGGCGCGGGTAATTATAACTTCTTTGCCGGCAATGCTGGTACGACTCTTGGGCCAGTCTAAAAAGGCCCGAATTTCTCGTTCTATATGCATAGCGGGTTTTGTCCAGTCGATCAGGCCATCATCTTTTGTTAGCTTTCGAGAGTAAGTTGCTCGATTAGGGTGTGGTTGATTCCGAAGTGTAGTCTGGCTCTTTAGGTATTTTGGCAAACACTCAAGTAACAACTTGTTACTGAGATCGATTAACTTGGTGGTTAGTGAGGGGGTGGTGTCGTTTGGGCTGATTGGCAGACTTTTTTGAGCGAGTAGTTTACCTGTATCAAGCTCTGGCTCAATCAGCATCAAACTGACACCGGTTTTTGGTTGTCCACTTAATATGGCAAAGGTTATTGGGTCGGCACCGCGCCACTGGGGTAGTAGGCTGAAGTGGCTATTAATAATACCAAGGGGAAATGAGCTAATAGTTTGCTGGGACACGATGACACCGTAATCAACAATCAACCCCACTGAGCTTTGGAAAAACTGCTCAACTATTAATGTATCAAGTTCGTCTTTGGTGTTAGCAAATAACAGCGGTAATTTTTTGGCTTTGGCGAGTTCCTCGGTTGGAGCTTCACCCTTATGGTGTAGTGGGGTAGCTTTGGTGATGACAGCCTCTACAGTAAAATGACTACACAAAAAGTCCAGTGATTTAGCGGCAACTGGTCCACTACCAAAGAAGACTATTGTCTTTGATATCTTTGTCATAATCAAGTTGCTCCAGACTCCCACTATCGGTTAGTTTATAAAATGACTCGTGGTGATCTTTAATATGATCAATGAAGACAATACCCTTTGTATGATCGGTCTCGTGTTGCAAAATTCGAGCAAGTTCACCCTTGGCTTTCAGGGTAAATTTTTGACCAGCCATGTTACGGGCTCGAACCCGGACTGATTCATAGCGCGGCACCAAACCATAGATGTCCTTAATGCTCAGACAGCCTTCGTAATCTTTGACGATCGCTCCCTCAAACTTTGTTATCTCCGGATTAATAAATACGGCAAAGGAGTTGGTATCCGGCTTGTCCCGAATAATAAAAATACGTAATAGGTTATCGACCTGTACTGCTGCCAATCCGACGGTAATTTCGTGATTACGTGATGCTTCCCAGTCCAGCATCGCAGATTTCATACCTGTAACTAATTGAATTATATCATTTGTGATAAGTCCGACCCGCTTGGATGGTTGGCGGAGGCTAGGATGAGGCAGGGTGATGATGTCTTCTTTCTTCATCAGTAAGAGTATAGCGGAAACCGGCTCCCACTAGAAACCTATAAGAGATGACTGGGGTCCAAATCGTAAAACCAATTGGCCGGTAATACAGATATAACACGCAGCAAAGTGGAGCGTTTTTGAGCTTTTATCACCAGTTGCCACTGGTACTGATTATTTTTTCGCTCGATAAATGCTCCGGTCGGCCCAATAATTTCAATTGGTAGCTTTAAGCTTTCTAACTTTTTAAATAGTTCCATACTGGCAGTTTGGGCACTGGCTTGGCTTCGCCGTGTACAACTTAACTTTAATAAGTAACAAAACGGCGGAAAACGAAAGCGTTGTCGTTGTTCGAGCTGTCGAGCATAGAAGTGCTGATAGTCGTTGGTTAGTGCCTCTTGAATAACTAAAGATTCGGGGTTGTAGGTTTGAATTATTACTTGACTACGGCGGTGACCTCTCCCGACACGTCCGATAACTTGGTTGAGCATCTGAAAGGTTCGTTCCTCGGCGGTAAAATCCGGAAAGTTCAAAGCCGTATCAGCTAGGACGACACCTACCACCGATAACCGCGGAAGATCAAGGCCCTTACCAAGCATCTGCGTGCCAACCAGAATGTCGACCTGACCATTCAGAATTTTGTCATATTGTTCGCCAAGTCGATCTTCTTTCTTTAGGTCACTGTCAAACCGTTGTACGTTGGCTTTAGGAAATAATCGCTTCACTTCGGCCACGATTGATTTAGTACCGGCACTTTTAAAAATAATCTCGGTTGATCCACAAACGGCGCAACTACTCGGAGCCGGTTGGCTGTAACCACAAGTATGGCAGGAAGCTTTGTGGGTGTCGGCGTGGTAAGTAAGAGGTAGATCACACCGCGGACAATGAGCTTGCCAGCCACATACCTGGCACAAAATAATACGGGCTGTGCCACGCCGATTTAAAAATAATAATGATTGCTCTTTTTTTTGTAGAGCAGCCTGGATGCTCGCGATAAGGCTGCTGCTTAACCAATATGAACGACTAAACTGACCACGATCTTTCAGATCAATAACGCTAGTTTTTGCATCATCCGAATTTCCTGTTGCTAGTTGGGTCATAGTGATAATTGGCAACTGTTGCTGCTGAAACAAGTAATAGTCAGCAACCGGTGGGGTAGCGCTAGCGAGAACAACTTTAGCTTTCTGAATAGCTGCCAGCTGACCAGCTACACGAGAGGTTAGGTAATAGGGGGCTTGTTCTTGTTTATAGGCACTGTCGTGCATTTCGTCGACGACGATTAATCCGACTGATCTTACAGGACTAAATAAGGCTGATCGAGGCCCGATAACTACTAATGGTTCTGAGGAAGTGGCGATTTGGAACCAGGCTTGCCGACGTTCTTTTGGTGTCATACCTGAATGCAACGTGACAACAGATGGTAACGAATCTCTAAAAACCTTTATGAGCTGAGGTGTTAGTCCAATTTCAGGCGTTAGAATAATGACTGACCGGCCACTATCTAAAGCTTCTTTTGACAATTCGACATATATTCGAGTTTTCCCACTGCCGGTTATGCCATGCAATAACACGCTATGGCCAGTAACGGCTTTAATAGTTTTTAGAGTATTGGACTGTTCGGTAGTGAGCGGCGGCAGTTTTTGGGGTATAAGCTTTTTGGTCTGAGGTTGATTTGACAGTGGACCAGCTAAAAATGACGGTGCAAAAAGAGCGTGAGTCGGACCTCCTGGACTCGGATAATATAGTTTCAACCAGCTTAGTAGTGACAAGTGTTGAGCAGTTAAAGCACCTTCCAGAATAATCTTACTGATTGGCTTCACACGAAAAGCAGGCTTGGAAACTCTACCAGAAACAATTCCCAGCACAGATTGCTTTTGCAAAGGTACAGTCACAACACTACCAATGGCTAACGATTCAGTTGAGCTATACGTCAGCGCTGTTGACTTATGGTAACGTATTGAAGCTACTAGTATCTGGTAATACATGTCCTTATTATAGGTGCCAAATATAAAAAATGTTGAAAAGCCCTAAAAGCTCCCGTATACTGGGGTTTACGTTGTTCTAATAACAATAAGAGCTTATGTTAGATGTATTTATAACCTCCAGAGTTAGGCGCAAGATCATTGTGG
>CAYMBM010000042.1:0-5981 GCA_964388705.1 uncultured Candidatus Saccharibacteria bacterium | reverse complement strand
TCTTTTTACTGATAACGGCCGATATTGCCATGGCTTCATTTAACGTCTACACCCAACGCGGCATGGCTAGCCGGGCAGTGGCCCTGTACGCAATCCCGATTATTGTGTCGGCAGTGCTTGTGAGCCGTTCGGCACTCCTAACCACCGTTTGTTTATCGATTGCAGCTTACACCACAACAGCTGTTAGCTATTTTGTGCTTAACTTTAACGAAGGTTACAAAATTGAACTTTACGGTGAAGTAGCCTCATATTGTGTACTATTCGTCATCTTGGCAGCTCTACTGTGGACAGTTGTCCGCCACCAACACCGAGAATAACTACTAGCTCTAAGTTTTGGGGTTGCGGGTACCGGCGACTTTGTATTTGTCGCGGACCTGAAACAACAGGTAAAACCCAACGGCTGAACCAATTAGACTGAAGATAAAGCTGCCAAAGCCACGGTCACTAATAAAGAGTTCGACTACGCTATACGCGACATTAACAAGTGATCCTAGAAACAACAAATCCCAACCACGGCGACTGCGGGTCTTAAGATGTGGGTAGGCCATAAGTAAAATAACTCCGTCAACAATCAATACTAAAACACCCAAATAAATAATAAGTTTGTCCAGTGAACTGAGCGGTTGGGCTACCGCATAAATGGTTGCATAAGTACTAACCACACTAGTCAGTCGTGACAGACCATAGGCGGCAAACAGTTGAAGAATACCAAATACCAAGGCAATCCAGGGCCAGGCTTTTGCCAGAGCCTCTTTACTCTTGTCAGACAGGTTAGGCAAGCCCTTAAATAGATTGTCCAGCTTTGTTTCAATTGTTTTAACTGTTACCATAACACGTCCTCTGTTATATCTGTACCGTTTTAGCATATGCCTAACGCAGACCTAGTGCAAGCTCTCTGGCATTAAAAAAAGTATAATGAGTCTATGTCAAAGTTTCAGGAGGAGTATCGTCGACTCAACGCCGACCAGAAGACGGCGGTTGATACCATTGAGGGTCCGGTAATGGTCGTCGCCGGTCCGGGAACTGGTAAAACCCAGCTACTGAGCATGCGGGTTGCCAATATAATGAAACAAACCGATACGGCCCCGGCAAATATTCTATGTTTAACTTTCACCGATAATGCCGCCAGAAATATGCGAGAGAGGCTGGAGACTATAATTGGTCAGGCCGCCTATCATGTCAATATTCACACTTTCCACAGCTTTGGAGTAGAAGTGATCAATCAAAACCCCGACTTTTTTCTGCAGCGGCAACTTCTGCAGCAAATCGATGAACTCGGTCGATACCAAATACTTCGAGAGTTGTTTGACAAATTGCCGCACAGTAATCCACTCAGTACCAAAGTCGGTGAAGAGTACATGCTACTAAAAGACACTGCGAATATTATTAGTTGGCTGAAGCAAAATGCGCTCACCCCAAAGGAGTTCCACGAAATCATTGAGGCTAACAAACACTTCTTTAAACAGTTTGACGCCCTAGTCGGAAAGGCCTTTCAAGCCCGTACAACACCCAAGCAACTGCCGGTCTATCAACAGCTGTCGGTTAAACTTCAAAAGTCACTGACTGGCAAGCATCTGTATGGTTTCCCAGAATATGCCACCATCTGCTTCCAAGAGCTTGATGAAGCCATCAAAACCACTCCGACTAATGGCCGCTATGCTCCACGTATAACCGAGTGGCGAAATCGCTGGTGCATCAAGAATTCACAAGGACAGCACATTTTTAAGGATAGCGGCAACAATATCCGTAAGCTTCACGCCGTTGCCAATATCTATCAACAGCTCATTGATAGGTTGCACCTTCATGGTCTATATGATTTTGACGACATGATTATCGAAACAGTCCAGGCCATGGAACACCATCGAGCACTGCGCGCTAACTTACAGGAGCGCTACCTATATATATTGGTTGACGAGTTTCAAGATACTAACAAGGCCCAGTTACGTTTGCTTCAAGCCCTGGGCGACAACCCGATTTATGAGGGGCGGCCAAATATCTTGACGGTTGGCGATGACGACCAGGCCATCTACGCCTTCCAGGGTGCCGAAGTCTCCAATATGGTGGCCTTTACCCATATGTACAAAAAGCCAGCAATTATTGCCCTAGCCGACAACTATCGCTCCAGTGCCAATATACTCTTGACCTCCCAGGCCATTGCCTCGCAAATTAGTGACCGTCTGGAAAGCACCGTGTTGCATGCCCAAAAAGTACTGAAGCCAAAGGCGCACTACAAAGTCGGCCGGTTGGAGCACGCCGTCCTGCCTAGTGAGTTAGCACAATATCAATGGGTAGCTGAACAAATATCATCTATGCTTCAACAGGGGACTGCTCCGCAAGCTATCGCCGTTTTAGCTCCACGGCATAAATATTTGGAGCGTTTGGTGCCGTATTTGGCCCACCGGAGCATCCCGGTATCGTACGAACGCCGCGAAAACATCCTGGAATCGCCAATTGTCAGTCAACTTATCAACATGGTGCGACTTATTGAGGCCATCGCCCACAACCAACAAGAACTAGTTGATGCATTGGTTGCTGAAGTCATCAGTTATGAATTTTGGGAGATACCAAGCGATCTTCTGGTGGAATTGGGCATTGAGTGCTACGACAAACACAAACATTGGTTACCAACATTGCTGGTCCACAAAAATAGCAAAATTCGGACAATTGCTGGTTGGTTTACTATGCTGGCACGTCGGAGCACAACAGAGCCACTAGAATACATTCTTGATGCACTCATGGGCGTGGTGCCCGATGGCATTGATAGCGACCTTGATGAAAAGCCAACCACTCCAAAGCGGACAGCCTTTGTTTCGCCCATGCGACAGTATTATTTTAGTCAAACCACTTACGATGAGCAGACTGATGAGTATTTGGCATTGCTTGGGCAACTGTCCACGCTGCGTCAACGGCTACGCCAATGGAAACCCAACCACACTCTCTTTGCTAGCGATTTAATTGAATTTACTCAGTTGCACGAAGAAGCCAAGATAAAAATTATCGATACCAACCCCCACACCCAGACAACTAACGCTGTTCAAGTGATGACTGTCTATAAAGCCAAGGGGCTGGAGTTCGACGTGGTGTTTGCCATTAATGCCCAGGACGAGGTGTGGGGTCCAACCAGTCGACAAGCCAGCTCCAAGATCCCATTACCCAAAAACCTGCCCATCGCCCCGGCCAGTGATGGCGATAATGACAAATTACGCCTATTGTTTGTTGCTCTAACCCGGGCCAAGCATAGCCTCATCGTCACCAGCTACACCCATAGCTTAGAGAATAAACTGTCGCCCGGTCTTAGCTTTATTGGTGGGAACGCCGTTGACGGAGCACCAATTGCAAAAGGACTCGAACCACACTATCTGGACAAGGTCGCCTCGGCGCAAGCCGTTGAAATTCTGGCGACCGATTGGACATATCGCTTTCGGCACATTATTGCCGACAAACCAACCTTGTTCGAACCAATCTTAGCTACTTATAAGTTAAGTGTTACTCACCTAAACAACTTTCTGGATGTGGTGGACGGTGGCCCAGATTATTTTTTCACCCATAATTTTTTACGATTCCCAGAGGCTCTGACTCCGCCGGCCGCCTACGGCGATGCCGTTCACCGAACGCTTCAGTGGACCCATAGTTCCCTACGAGAAAACGGCCAGCTGCCAACCGTTGCCAAAATTCAAGCATACTTTAGTGACATGTTGCAGCGCAAACATCTTCGCCAAGCAGATTTCGCGCGGTTAGACGAGCGTGGCAAGCAGGCCCTTAAGCTATATTTTCAGCATCGCGGTTCGTCTTTTACCCCCCAAGATCTAGTTGAAAAGGGCTTTAATAATGAAGGCGTTGTCATCAACAATGCTGTCCTAAGTGGCAAAATTGATAAGCTACACTTCATTAGTCCAGCCGAGGTTAGCGTTATAGATTTTAAGACCGGGCGACCTGCCACATCATGGCAGGGCAAGGACGAGTACGAAAAGATCAAGCTGCATAAATATAAACAACAGCTAGTTTTTTACAAATTGCTGGTTGAGAATTCTGCTACTTTTAAAAAGAGAGTGAATGTCACCAGCGGCGAACTAGAATTTATTGAAGTCGGAGATAATGGTTCACTTACTGACAACCTGACGCTGACATTTGAACCTGATGAACTCACCCGTTATGCCTCGTTGATTGGGATTGTTTGGCAACATATTCAGGCACTTTCAATGCCCAACACTGCCAAATACTCAAAGAACCTGAAGGGCATTGAACAATTTGAAGAAGATCTACTACAGGGACGGATCTAAAAACACCCCGCCTGACGAGCGGAGTGTTTTAAAGTGATAGATCTATTATCGACGTCGAGCTGGCTTTAAGCCGGCAAAGACATAGGTATAGATATTCATACCAACTACGGCACCAACAACTGGTGCGGCTAGGTATGAAGCACTCCACGAATGAACACCGATAGCTACTGCTGGATTCAGCAAGCCGTTCGAGGCAAAGGCAGCTACCAATATGCCAATGAAGAATGCAGTACCAATGGTTACAGCCTTTTGTGTACCTTCTAGACCACGATCTACGGCGGCGGCTACTGCCCATCCAAAAATGAGCGTGCCAATACCTTCGGCAATCATGACCCGCCAGTCAACATTTTTCCCAGCGATATCTTTTAATGGGGTATCCATTAGGTACTCCATTAATCGCCAGGCGCCTACTGCCCCTAAAACCTGAGCGGCAATGTAGACAATGGCCATGGCTGTGTCTATTTTACGAAGCGTCCACAAGCCAAGTGTGACCGCCGGATTTATATGAGCTCCGGAGACTGTGTCCACCAACAGCACCATCAACCCAATTGTTACCCCAGCTGCAGCAGCTGAAAAGAACGGAAAACTCGTCCTTACTGCCATAGCATAGACCGCGGCCGTCAGTGTCGCGGTACCAAGAAACTCAGCCACCAACATGGCTACTTTTTGTCGTCCGAACATATGTTCAAACCCTCCTTGTTACGTTTATGCCTATAGCATAGTACTTTTTTGCAACAAATCAAATAAGATTGTGGATTTTACGTTGTGGCTTTAGGCTGCTGATTAATCATCTATCGACGTTTATGACGTCGTAACCCAGCCACCCTCAGGCGAGTTTCGTGACGATCAATCAAGTTCTGGGCGTTTTGAATAGACACTTGGTCCTTGGCCTGGGCCTTGAGCTTCTTGGCTTCATCAATGGCTTTTTGAACTTCCGCTTCGTTGATTTCATCCTCGGCATCAGCCTCGTCCACCAGCAGGCGCAAGACATTGTCGCGGACCTCAATCACACCACCGTTGGTGGCGTAGTGTTCCATCATATCATCACGATCGCCTGACTTTCGCCGAATGCTGACTACTCCGTGCGTGGCCACGCTAATCAGCGGCATATGGTCTCGTAACACGCCAATCTGGCCATCAAGCGTTGGCAAGAGTACTTCGTAGACCTCGCCAGCAAATTTGGCGCCATCAAGAGTAACTAGCTCAAATCTAACCATCACGCTCCTTAGTAGCTCGGGTCCGTAAGATATCCACGACTTCACCAATATTTTTGGCGTCAGGGAACTCGCCACGGACCCATGGACCGAAAGCTCTCCCTAGGGCTTCATCGGCAGCCGTATAAAGTCCAGGTGTCTTGTCCGCTTGTTCGGTGGTTTTTTCTACTGTTTCTGTCTCTACTGGAAAATGAAAAAAAGGGTCACCGTCAGCTTCCATCGAAGGTACACTTGCGCGAGCGTCATGTTCTGGTTCTGGCGTTTGTCCTGGCAAATGTGGGCGAAAGGGTGCAGCCACTACTTTTCGTCCTTTACCTCAGATATATCACCGCGCATATAAAAGGCATTCTCTCCCTTGTCGTCGTGTTTGCCGTCCAAGATTTCCTGAAAGCCAGCAATAGTGTCAGCCAGCGGCACATATTTACCCGGCTTGCCAATAAACACTTCGGCCACAAAGAATGGTTGAGTCAAAAACCGCTGGATGCGT
>CAYMBM010000041.1:0-6105 GCA_964388705.1 uncultured Candidatus Saccharibacteria bacterium | reverse complement strand
CCTCTCGACGCGTCCACCTTGTGGACCAACAACCGGCGCTATGGTGGTTGGTGCCGGGGCAGCCGCTCGAGGGAGGGGTGAATCGGGGGCTGGATCGGTTTCAGGCGGCACACTGGATTCTGGAGTTCGCGGAACTGTAGTAGGAGCTGAAGTTGTTTCTGGAACTGTGCCAGTCCCTACTGTTTTAGGTGCGCTTGTGGTCGTGGTTTCAATACCAGTTGGTTGGGGGGTATTCCCATTACTAGCTAGGGCTGCGCCTCCAGCAGCTACCAAACCAGCAACTGTTGCGCCGGCAGCAACTTTTCCTAACTTAGTTTGTCGTACCCATTGGAAAGGGTTTCGTCTTGCTTCTGGGGATGGCATGATGTTTATCCTTATTGAGTATTTAGCAGTTTTTGTTTTTGATTTCTACCAGTATAGATTAGCATAAAGGTTATGAAATGTCAAGGGAAAGAGCTTACTAACTCCTTATATAATGGTATAATCAAGCCTTGTAACTGCCCCAAATACGGAGAGGTACCCAAGAGGCTGAAGGGGATGGTTTGCTAAATCATTAGGGGGGCGCAAGCCCCCGCGAGGGTTCGAATCCCTCCCTCTCCGCCAGGCCAGTTAGCTATTGAGCATTAGTTCTAGTTGGTGTTATATAAGTACGACATGGAATTTAACGAACAGACGCCAGTTCCTGAACCATCTTATAATTCTAAACAAAGTTTTAGGGAAAGTGTTTTGGGGCGGATCCTAGCGGTTCCCCGGACTCTTAAGTCTTGGTATCAAGATAACAAAAAGATAGCCGTAATAATCATAACGGTTATCATCTTGGGTGTTTCGGGAGGTGCTTTTGCTCTCTATCGTCTTGTTCAAAATAGTTCTTCAACTGGTGGGGCGCAAACCGGCGATGCCGCGACCCAAAATGGCTCAACCCAAACAGCTAACGGAACTAACAAACAATCCTCACCCACTACTTCCCAGAGTGGCTCAAACAGCAGTTCTAGTGGGTCGAGCTCCAGCACTAGCGGCTCGACGTCAACAACACCGCCAAATCCTAATAGTTTTACCAAACCCATAGGCTTTGTGGGCTGCTCGAACAGTCGTGACACAGTACTCGGCTATCGAGCTGATGCTGGTACCAAAATGTGGGTACCGACAACCAATACCTACGGAGGTGGCACGGTCACCAAGTGGACTGACGACAATACTTACTGGTCACAGTTCGATCAGTTATCGACGATGAATCCTGGTACTAAAGTTATTTGGTGGTCATTTTGTACGTATCCTCCGACTAAAGATAATGAAACGGACGCTGCCAATTACGCATCAGCTTTGTCAATCATTAACACTCTTAATAGTAAAATTCCTGGCGTCACCATATACGCCTCAGCGCTTAACACCTACGTTGCGCCGCATGTTTGTAGTATCACGGGCGCTGATGGTCCTAGTCGTATGCAAAACCTGGTAAATCAACTTGTTAATGAAGGCCGGGTCAAAACCGGACCAGTAGTAGGCTCGCTTCTTTCCTGGGAGAGTGATGGCGATCCTAACAACTCGGCTGGAGCAACACAGTCAAATGACCAGACCAAGAGTGACGGCTGCCATCCTAACACAGTTGGCGAAGCATTTCTTGGACAGTCCCTTATCAACTTCTTTGGCAAATAGTCATCAACGCTAGGGCCAGTGAAAAACTGATACAATATGCTTATGCAATCAGAGGACAAGAAGCCCAAAACCGAAAAACCTGGGGCTGGTTGGGTTTTTCACCCTGGTGATCAAGCTACTGCTGACAGTGAGGAAACCTCGCCTAAAGAACCCAGCGAATCACCAGTGGCCCCCTTGCCCGTATCGGATTCAGATTTTGCGCTGAACGATGTACATTGGACGGCGTCTGAATACGTTGCTCACGACCGGGGGATTAGTTGGTTTGCCATCCTGGGATTTGGCGCGATAGCCTTAGCAGCTTTGGTTTACTTTTTGACCAGAGATTTTATTTCACCGGCCGGAATTGTCATAATGGCGATTATTTTTGGGACCTTTAGCGTCAAAAAACCACGGGTACTTGATTACCAAATTGACAGCAAGGGCATCACCATCGGCGGCAAGCACTATCCTTTTGGCATATTTAAGTCGTTTTCTGTGTCTGAAGAAGGTGCCATTCATTCGCTCCTACTTATGCCGCTGAAGCGGTTCATGCCAATTATTAGCGTCTACTACGCAGACGAAGACGAGGATAGAATAATCCAAAAAATTGCCGGATTTTTGCCGTTTGAGGAGTACCGCCAAGATCTTATTGACCGTATGATGAACAAGATTCACTTTTAGTTTTCCACATACGCGCCCCTGGAAAGAACTAAAAGTTGAAGAATTACGTTTGTGCTTACCAGATGAGTAGCTATACTTAGTAGCGTAAATAGAACTTAAGCCAACATGGCCAAAAAATCAAAAAACAGGACTTCCCTGCTTTCCAAGTTAACCAGAAACCGCACGCTAGCTGTCGTGTTTGCTGTGCTGTTTGCTGGTGCTGGCAGTGTGTATTTATGGCGAACCCACGCAGCTACTGGCAGAATAACTGTTAATTCGCCGGCAGTGGCTATCGCCGATGCCGGCGGTAACGGCAAATACTGGATTGCTACCTCAGACGGTGGCGTGTTTGCTATGGGTAACGCTACTTATTATGGATCGATGGCCGGTAAGTCACTGGTGCAACCCCTTACCTCTATGGCCGCCCGTCCTCAACATGATGGCTATTGGCTATTAGGTGGAGACGGTGGGGTGTTTGGGTTTGGTAGTGCGGCCTATCACAATAAGCCAAATAGCTCTAGTACCGCAGAATTCTACCGGGCTATTATTTCGACCCCTGATGGCGGGGGCTACTGGGTGATTAGCAATTACGGCAACATTATGAAATTTGGCGATGCCAACATTTACTCTGGAGTCGCGGCCTCCGGTCATAACTCTATAGATGCCGATATTGCCAAATACAATGAGCCGACGTATGGAACACTGAATGGTCGCCCAGGTTGTGGCATTGTAGCGGCCGATAGATCAACCTCGGGCAACGGCCTGATACTAGTTGGCTGTGATGGCTCGGTGTATGTTTATGGTGATATGCCATACCGCGGCGGTGCCAACACCAATAATCTTATTGACTTTAACGGGGGCTACCGAGCCCGGGCGGTAGCCGTTGACAATAACAATGGCTACATTATTGTTGCTAACTATGGAGCCGTCTACGCCTTTGGTACTGCCTATCGCGGCGGCGCTACCGGCATAACACTCCAGGGTAAAATTATTAGTACTGACTTTACGCCAGATAAAGGGGGCTATTGGCTACTGGGACAGGACGGGGGAATTTTTGCCTTTGGCAACGCCATATTTAACGGAGCATTGGCAGCCCCGACAACCCACGTTTGTTGGGATGGCAAGACGTATCCATCCACTCAAGCTTGTCCGGCCCAACCGGCGCCAACACCTACGACTACAGCACCAACAGGTGGAACTGGTTCATCCGGTAGTAGTGGATCGTCTAGTACGTCGGTAAACTGTTCGGCAATTGCCGTAAAATTAGTACAAGTAAACAATCAGTTCTGGAGCGGTAGAAATATTGCTTCATCCTTAGCGACCACTCGGCAAATAAGTGGTTACAGCCTTAGTACTGCCGAAACTCTTTATTTAGTTCCTATGTCAGCATCTGAGGCGTATATGCAGGATGATTATAATCAATGCATCGCTCATCCCACGCAGTCGTTAATAGATGACTTTAACCATCATTACATTGCTTTTGAGTACAATGCCAACCGGCTTGGGACCTACCTATCAAACTGGGCAACAGCCTATGACAATGCCTTAAAGAGGTTAACGGGCGTATGAACTTATCTATGAATCGAAGAAAAGCAATCATTCTAGCCGCAATTATAGTGGTTGCATTAGCCATTGGTGGTGTACTGATCTACAGACACGTGCATAGTAGTGGCACTATTACGACGGTTGTAAATGGACGCAGGATCACCATTAAAGAGCCGCCCAAAAATACCCCGGGAGTTGTCGAAGTTCGACGGATCTCCAATCAAGATGATGTGGCCAAAGTTCAGGCTGATATCGAATACTATAAATCCCTGATTCCCACCGAGTATCGTCAGTAACAGCCTGTTACGAATCTTTTTTGGCTTTGACCACGCTTGGCACAATGCCAAAGACTAACACCAACGCATATAACACTGCAAAGCCGCACATGACGCTAGGTATGCCAGAGACAGTATTGGGATTCACGGCGTTGACAACCCCCGTTGGCAAGACAAAGGTTAAATATCCGAGGACTTGCAGAATCAAAGCTTCTCGAATGCGCTGGCTGGCATTGATGCTAAACCACAGACCCAGGCCAATAACGGCAAAGAGCAAGAAGTAATAATAGGTAAAATAGGCTCCCCCAAGATGTTCAGACAATTGGAAAATAGCGTAATTGCCAGCGCAGATGTGACTAGTAAATGAGTTTTTACTAAACCCGATAATCACTACAAAAGCTATAGCCGCTGTATAAGAGACCCAGACCGCCCAACGAATATTGCGCCCAGATATAGTTTGGACCATATGGATACCAAGAGCCGGCAACAGAGTTATAGCCATAAAACCGATCCGTGACCAGGTGGTAGCTGATAAGCCAGTGCCACCGCACACGTAATATTCAGCCAGCTGAAAAACGGCCAGTAAAGCTAATGTCGCGGCCACAATCCGCGTGAGAGTAGTCATTTTATAACGGACCACGGTATAGATTAGAGCCGCAGTTTCAACCAGAAAAGTGGCCAACATAACCGGGGGTGAAAAGCAAAAAAGGGTGTTTTTAGTACGCCCAAACATATACCTAAGCCTACAGCAACTGTTCAAAATGAACAACAGAGCATAAGAGTATTGACAAATAAAGCATAAGCTGTTAGTATACCCTTCTCTTCCTAAGATTTGGGTTGAGTGTACAAGGAGAATTCGATGAAGAAGCGCCTAGCGCTGATCCTGGCCACCCTCGGACTCACAGTTTCGACGCTGTTGTTTCCGGTTGCCGCCCACGCGACATCCACCGACACAACGGTCACCGCCCAAACGGGCTCGACCAACTCGGCGGTCATCGCCACTTACGGCGATTGCCACAAGGACGCCGTCCATGGCGAACCCCAGAACGACCAGGCCCCTGGCCAAACCGGTAACGGTCCGGCCGTGTTCCTGACCATCGGTGGCAACCTTGTCATCCTTGTCCCGAACGCGTTCGGCGGCGGCTACGCCTGCCTCATCGTTTCGTAAACGTCTCGACGTCTACACACGACGGGCCCTCGCGGCCGATCAGCCGGAAACGGCCTCCCCTTGTTGCCGTAGTGGTGAAGAGTGTTGTGGTTGACCCCCTAACCGGTCCCCCTCACTCTTCTCCCTACGGCTTTTTCATTATCAAATGTTGCGTAAGTGGGAGATTCAATATTCCAAGAGCATTGGGTAGACATCTATAGTTGGCTCTTCGTAGGGGTGGACGCTCCTAATAGCTTTTATAACGTTTTGTATTTTGTCTTGTTCGCACGTTAGTTCTATACGTTCTTCAATCACTTCTTCTAGCTTGCCAACCTGGCCGATTGCGGGATGGGCACCAGCTTCGGGCTTAAATCTGCCAATTCCCTTCACCGAAAAACTGCAATGAGTGTAGTCGCCTATTTTGCCACCGTCGGCCTGGCCAATTGCTTGGCGTAGTTTATCGGCATGTTCCTCGGGCACAGTGACAACAATCTTTACCAAACTACTCATACCCCAAAGTATAGCAAAGCAGACAGCTCGTTCGTGGTACAGCGTCATAAACGAAGTTAGAACTTTGTTGTATAGTGCTTAAGTTGGTTATAAAGTACGAGCATGTATAAAAAAGTCGCCTTATCGTTGGGCATGCTTTATGCAATAGTTTCAGCATATTTACTCATAATGCGTATAGATTTTAGTGGGGCAGATTCTGCTAGGGGCGTAGGTTTCTCGGCAGCATGTGGATTGGCAAGTTACGTTGCCGGGGCTTATTTGTTCTTACCCCCGAGAAAATTAAATAAATTGTTTGGCGGAACCTTGCTATTAGTTAGCCTGGCATTGCTAGTTCTT
>CAYMBM010000040.1:0-6203 GCA_964388705.1 uncultured Candidatus Saccharibacteria bacterium | reverse complement strand
CGTACACTCTTTCCCTCACGACGCTCTTCCGATCTTGCTTTTTTATGGGTTACTGGCTCAGCCCACGCTAATCCTAGCTGTGATTAGCTTTGTGTGTGGGGCTCTGTATTACCTAGAGGAAACCGATCGTTTGTCGTTACTTCTTAGGAGGCAATTTGTATTTATTATGGTGGCTATTATTGTGGTGATACTTGTTTTTTCTGACTGGGGCGACAAGGCTTTTTAAGGACAAAAAATGGCAACAGTAAAAAAAGAAGATCCTTATAGATATGACAACACAACGGCTGATTTGCTCTGGACTCGACCTAAGGCCAGACAGAAGATTTCGCCGAAAAAGGTACAGGCTGCCACCATAACACTCATGTTGTTCAGTAGTGTTGTGGCCGGTTTTGTCGGTGGTTGGTTTGAGGCCCGTAACCTTCAGCGGGGCCCGACGGTAAGTTCTTCTCAGGGCAGCCAAGTTGTACTTAATGAAAGTCAGCTTATTAATCAAGTCGCCAAAAATGTCAGTCCGAGCGTTGTTTCGATCGATGTTGTGAGCCAAGCCGTTGTCCAAAATAGTCTATTTGGGCTAGGTCAATCAGCTGAACAACAGAGTGCCGGAACCGGAATTATCATTAGCGATAACGTAGTGATGACTAATCGGCACGTGGTACCGGCAGGAAGTAATAATATCAGTATCACCTTATCTGATGGCACAATACTAGATAACGTCGAAATAATTGGCCGAACCAGTGAAAGTGACCCCTTAGACGTGGCCTTTTTGCGGATTAAAGATACGAAGGGTAAAAAGTTGACGGTTGCAAAGTTGGGTGATTCCAGTAAATTGCAGCTCGGTGACAAAGTAGTGGCTATAGGTAATGCTTTGGGCCAATTCCAAAACACCGTTACTGCCGGGATTATTTCTGGCTTTGGTCGTAACGTCCAAGCGGCCGATAGCGCTGGTGGCAGTAGCGAAACCTTGCAGAATCTTATTCAAACCGATGCCGCAATTAACGAGGGTAACTCCGGGGGTCCCTTAACCAACATCAATAGTGAAGTAATTGCTCTAAATACTGCTGTGGCAGGAGGTCAAGCTCAGAATATCGGCTTTGCGATGCCAATTAATGACCTAAAAGGTTTGATTAAAAGTGTGCTTGAACAGGGGAAGCTAATACGTCCATATCTAGGAGTTCGCTATGTGCAACTTACTGATGATTATGCTTATCAATATAACGTGCCGGTCAAACGTGGTGCTTATATTCCAGCAACCTCAGCTGGTCAACCAGCATCAATTATCGTCGGTAGCCCGGCGGCCAAAGCCGGTTTGAAAGAGAAAGACACTATTACTAAGGTTGATAATGTGGCAATTGATGACACCCATAGTCTCACTTCATTGCTTAGCAATAAGTCAGTTGGTGATGAAGTAACACTTACAGTTGTCAGAGACGGAAAGACCATTCTTGTTAAGGTCAAACTAGAAGCCGCGCCGTAGTTTAATCACGTGGTTCGAAAACCTGAATAAAATCTTGTTGTTTTGCCTGAATGTAGTTGTACTGGCGAGCAAGCTGGCGAAGCTGCTGATGTTGCGGGGGTAGAGCTTCAGTTAAAATATGTCCAACAGTCCACATCTTTGTTTGTAGCTGCTCGAATAGTTGTTGATAGACATCAAGGCCGTTGGGGCCACCAAATATCGCTATCCGTGGTTCTTGCATGGCGGCTGGGTTTATCGTGTGACTATCTGGTACATAGGGCAAGTTAGCTAAGATGATATCAGGGCAGTGGGCGAGCGGTTCAACCAGATCACCTTTGGAAAAGCTAATAATGACATGATGGGTCTTGGCATTTTGTTTGGCGATTTTTAAGGCAGTTGTCGATATTTCAGTCGCTACAATTTGGAGAGTTGGGTGTTCAAGTTTGGCTGTTATTGCTAGTGCTCCGCTGCCGGTGCCAATATCGACCAGTATTTGTCTACGGGTTGGTTTAACAAAGGTCTTGAGTAGTTCAATTAACGTTTCACTTTCTGGTCGGGGTTGTAAAGTGTCGGGACTTACCTTGAACTGACGTCCGTAAAATTCACTTTTACCCCTGATATAAGCTAGGGGCTCGTGCCTTGCGCGCCGCTCAACCTGGTCATTCAAGACTTTTAGTTGGGCACGTGTTATCTTAAATTCTGGTTGAGCTAATAACAAGGCTCGATCTTGCCGTACGATATCCTCAAGTAAAACAAGCGAGTCAAGTCTAGCTGTGGCAACATCGTTGGCTAAAAGCGTTTGCGTTGATTGCGCTAACCAGTCACGAATTTTCATTGTGCAACAGTTCGTGTTCGGCTTTCTGAAGCTTATCGATGAGGTCGTCTATTTCACCATTAAGTGCTCCAGGGATGTTTGAGCGGCTGTAGTTAATTCTGTGATCCGTTATGCGGTCTTGCGGGAAGTTATAAGTGCGAATTTTCTCACTGCGATCGCCACTGCCAATCAGTTTTTTGCGAGCTTCACTTAAATCATTTTGTTCCTGCTCTATTTTTCGCGCCAGCAAGCGTGAACGCAGCACACTCATTGCTTTAGCTTTGTTTTTAATTTGGGACTTTTCATCCTGGTTAGCCACAACTAGCCCAGTAGGCAAATGAGTGATACGTACTGCCGAATCCGTAGTATTAACAGATTGGCCACCATGCCCACCTGACCTGAAAACATCGACTCTTAAATCTGAATCCTTGATTTCAATGTCGGTTTCCTCGGCCTCTGGCATAATTGCAACTGTGACTGTACTTGTGTGAATTCTGCCCTGACTCTCTGTAACTGGCACGCGCTGGACACGGTGAACACCGGCCTCAAACTTCAAGTTCCGGTAAGCATCTTCGCCGTGAACTTCAAAAATAATTTCCTTAAAACCACCCGCTTCGCTAGGGCTTTCGCTAATAAGTTCAAGCTTGTAATGATGATTTTCTGACCAACGAGCGTACATTCGGTAGAGTTCACCGGCAAATAGACTAGATTCATCACCGCCGGCAGCCGCGCGGATTTCAACAATGACATCACGACTATCATTTGAATCTTTGGGCGTTAGCGTGGCAGCTAGTGTTTCTTGATTTGCCTCATATTGGCGCTCAAGTTCAGGCAATTCTTGTTGGGCAAGTTCAGCTAACTCCCCACCTCCTTTAATTAGTGTTTTGGTCTCATTTATTTCGTGTAAAATTTTTGCGCCTTGATCAAATAAGCCAATGATTTCAATTAGTTCCTTTTGTCTCTTAGCCAGCTGAGGATAATTTTTAGCACTAAAAATAGCCGGGTCCTGCAGTTTTTGCTGCAAGTTGTCTAATTCTTTTCTAAGTTGCTGTTCCTGTTGTTCCATCAGATACCTTTACTGTAAGTATATAAGAAAACCGCCAATCAATATTGATATTGGCGGTTAAGTAAGAAACAAGCTAGCGTTTGCCGGGTTTAAGACTACCGATTTTCTGTGTTTCGTCAACTTTGGGGGCTTTGACACGGACTTTACTGGCGGCTTTCTTCCGAGCCTCAGCTTGGGATTTGGCGGCTTCTTGGCGCGCCTTGAATTTGTCAACACGACCCTCGATGTCCACTAATTTCTCTTGTCCCGTAAAAAACGGATGGCTGGCACTAGAAATATGAACCTTAACAAGTGGATATTCTTTGCCGTCTTCCCAAGTGATGGTTTCGTCAGTCGTTGCTGTAGAGCGCGTCAAAAAAGACCAGTTGTTGTTGAGATCTTGAAAAACAACGGGGCGATAGTTGTCGGCATGAATACCTTTCTTCATAACTCGGGCCAGTATACCTTATCTGTTGGCCAGAGGTCAAGCATCCCTTGAAACAGCAGAGTTAATCTGTTACAATTACGTAGTTACAACTGAGCAATTTGGGGCATGATCCTCTCTTACTTAACCTGTGTAGGGCAGTGAGAGTACCCAAATGAAGGTCAAGGATAAGGAGAAATTATGGCTACAGAAGTGGTAGATATCAAAAAACTTTTAGAAGCTGGTGCTCATTTTGGTCATAAAACCAGCCGATGGCATCCTAAGATGGCGCCTTATATTCACAGCAAGCGGGGCGGCAGTCATATTATTGACCTCACTAAAACAGTCGACAGGCTAAAGGTTGCATTAGAATTTTTGGAACAAACTGCCGCCAGTGGTAAACAGATTTTGCTAGTGGGAACCAAACGGCAAGCCCAGAGCATCATCAAGCAAGCGGCCCAAGAAATTGGTATGCCTTTTGTAACTGAACGATGGTTGGGCGGCATGCTTACCAACCACAACACCATGGGTGCTCGTGTAAAATATCTCAAAGATTTAGAAGCTCGCATGGAAAATGGCCAGCTAGCGGCAAAATATAGCAAGTTAGAAGTTCAACGATTTCAAGAGGAAATTGACGAAATGAACCATTTATACGGGGGCATAAAAGACATGGCACCAAAACTAGGAGGTGTCTTTGTGGTGGATGTTTTGCATGATCACAATGCTGTGAAAGAAGCAATTAAACTTGGTATTCCAGTTATAGCTTTGACCGATACCAATACTGATCCATCACTAATCCAATACCCTATTCCAGCGAACGATGATGCTATAAAAGCTATTCAGCTAATTGTTGATTACGTTAAGAATGCTATCATTGCTGGCCAAACTAAGCATGCCAAGAAGGTTACAGTGGAAGGCGAGAAGGAGGGTAAATAAATGGCGATTGATATTGCAGATGTAAAGCGTCTTAAAGAGCTAACTGGAGTAGGCTTGACGGATGCCAAGGCGGCTCTTGAGGAAGCCAAGGGTAATTTTGACACTGCACTTGCAGCTATGCGCAAAAAAGGCCTAACCAAAGCTGAAAAGCGAGGAGAGCGTGAAGCCAGAGCTGGTATTATTGGCACCTATAATCATGATGGCCGAATTGGCGTATTAATAGAAGTAAATTGTGAAACTGATTTTGTGGCCCGAAACGAACTTTTTACAAGCTTAGTGAAAGATTTAGCCATGCACATAGCTGCCACTAATCCAGAATATGTCAGCATGGATGACATCCCCGCCGCTACGACAAAAGTCAAAGAACAAGAATTTGCCGAAAAGGCTAAAGCAGATGGCAAACCTGACAACCTAATTGGCGGTATTGTCGATGGCATGCTTAAAAAATATTTTGCAGAACTCTGTTTACTGGACCAACCCTTTGTTAAAAACCCAGACCAGACTGTGGGCGAATACGTCAATGAGCACAATGCCAAACTCGGCGAAAACATCATCGTTCGTCGCTTTAGTCGTATGGCTCTTGGAGAAATTCAATAGTACACTGGTCCTATGGATGCACAGCAAGTTATAACTCAAGCTAAAACTAAATTCGACCAATCAGTAACTCATTTACAAGACGAACTAAAGAAACTACGTACCGGACGGGCTCATCCAGGAATGCTTGATGGGGTAATGGTGGAAGCCTATGGTACGTCACTCCCTCTTATACAGGCAGGTAGCATTACGGTTCCTGAACCACAGCAACTGCAAATAACTCCTTTTGACCCTGCTAATCTACAGGCAATTTCCAGTGCTATTCGCGAAAATAAATCACTCGGTCTTAATCCAGCCGATGATGGTCGGGTTGTTCGAATACAAATTCCGCCCCTAACGGAAGAACGGCGTCGTGATATGGCCAAGATTCTTGGTGGCAAAGTCGAAGACTCCATGATCTCAATGCGTAACGCTCGACATGAGGCTCTTCACGACGCAGAGGAGGCCAAAAAAAGTAAAACACTAACTGAAGACGATCTAGTCTCTATCAAAAAGCAACTTGATGAATTGATATCCAAACACAAGAGCGAGATCGATCGACTGGCGAAACTGAAAGAACAAGAAATACTTACAGTGTAGTCAGTCTGAAAGGCTTGGGTGCGTTATAATGGGGCTTAGATGGCTGATTCTCAATTAATTCCGATCCATCTGGGCATAATTCTTGATGGCAATCGCCGCTGGGCAAAGAACAATGGATTACCCGCTATTGAAGGACACAGGCAAGGTTATGATACCTTCAAGAAAATTGTAAAAGCGGCCTTTAAGTCCGGTGTTTTGTACCTGTCGGCTTTCGTTTTTTCTACAGAAAATTGGAGTCGAACACCATCAGAAGTGAAATATCTTATGGAGATGGCGTACAAAATGGTTACCAAAGAACTTGATGAACTAAAACAGGAGGGCATACGAGTAGTTTGGATGGGTAGTCTGGATAAAGTTA
>CAYMBM010000039.1:0-6279 GCA_964388705.1 uncultured Candidatus Saccharibacteria bacterium | reverse complement strand
AATATAAAGGCCGAACTGAGGTAGTTTTGGTGCTAGGCGATGATGACAACAAGCAAGTTATCCGTTTACCAATGCGCGTGGCGGCCGAGACAAATGTACTAGATCAACTGAAGTTGGTTGTTGGCCACCAAAATGTCAAACTCAGCTAGCTATTTAATGAATCCTTTGGTGGCACTTAAAACATAGGCCAGCATAATAATCGCTACCAGCATGATATCAACCAAGGGGTGACGAAGTACAAATTGCTCACTATCTCTTAATAGTCGTCGGAAGCCCCAACCATGTCGTACTAGCAAGATAACAAGGCTTATTCCGGTGAGCATTCCCAAACCACTTATCAGCCAAGGTAGTCGCCCGCCAGTCCAAAGACTAGCCCTAGTCACGGCCTTAGTGGTTGGTTCACTATGGCTGGTGGCCGTCGTAACTGGCGTGGAATTGGTAGTGGGCTTGGGTGTTTCAGTTGGTGGTGGGGTAGTAGTGGGCTGAGGGGCTGGCTTAGCTGCTGCAGCAGGTGTTGGCGCTGGGGCTGCTTGAGTTGACTGTGATAGCACTTGTGGCTCGCCGTACATAGCCACTACGACGGTCTCGGGTCCTGACGAGTTAAAGTCGCTACTATTAGCTATGCCAAAACCAACCTCGGTAAACGCCGGGTCGAGCATGTTGGCCTTGTGACTAGCACTACCCATCCAGCCAGTAATGGTGTCAGAACTAGTGGCAAAACCATAGGCTAGATTTTCACCAGCTTTGATATATTTATATCCGGCGTTTTGAATAAAAGTCCAGGGCGGGAGACCATCCGGTGTATTATGTGACCAGTAATTTCGGGCGACCATATCATTGGCCTTAGCTTGGGCGGCATTAGTAAGCTGTTGATTAATAGTTAGGCTGGCTTGACCATTATTGTTTCGCTCACTATTCGTTCCTGATAATAAACCGCCAGCTGACATATCCGTGGCATAGGCCAACACACTATGTTTTGAGGGTAACTGCAAGGGACGACTACCGCCAAATATTAGGCCAAGAATAACCAGCATAAGCATAGGAAGATAAGGCCAATAGGTCTGCAGATAGTTTTTGGTTTGTTTATGCCGCGGGGCACGGCTGTGCTTTTTAAGCACATTTTTTACGGGCATAGTCTCTATTTTAACACGGGCGGACTAAGTGAAACGACAGTGATACAAGCCAATGGCCGCTGCCTGAGCAACATTTAATGACTCTTTTTTTCCAAGCATCGGGATTTCCAGGATGCAATCAACAATAGATAAAATAGTAGATTCAATACCGCCAACTTCATGGCCGACAATCAAGGCAACTTTTGCCGAAGGCTTAAACCGGTTCAACGGTACTGAAGCCGGGTGTTGTTCTATGGCACATATCTTATATCCCTGACCCTTGAGTTGATTAATCAAACCAACAATGTCGAGTTGGTGTTGCCAGTTTTGGCTTGTTTCAGCTCCCAGGGCGGTTTTGGTGATTTGGCGGTGCAGTTTGGTGGCAATATGGGGTAAGCGCGTATCGTTTGGAGCCATTGGATACGGAGAATACCCAGTCAAGAAAACAGTTTTAGCGCCCAGACCATCGGCAGTCCGTAATAGTGAACCGACATTATGGGTGCTGCGGACATTATGAACAATTAATACCAGGTCTCGCTTCATGGCAATAATAGTACCAGAATGGTGCATCCGTCGGGTGCTTATGCTTAAATAGAGGATATGTCAGAAGATGCCCGTCAGGACGAGGAGCTTGCAACGCTGCGGCGCGCCCGCTTATTAGGCTTAGCCTATATTGATACGTCACGTTCGTCGAGCAAACAGCTATTTCAAAACTTGTTAACGACCCCAGAACTATATCAGCTGAAAGTTATCCCTGTTCTGGCCGATGAACATACCATTCAGTTTGGAGTTACCAACACCACATCTCAGCAAACTATTGCCAGCTTGCGTCAACGGTTTCAAGATCAAAGATTAAGTTTTGGCTTGATTTCGGACAGCGGATTTCGGGAATATATGCGTCTTTACGACCCGCCCAAGGAGGTGGTGTATCAGGATATTGCCCTCAATCAAGCCAGTAACAAAGACCTGCAAGCTCAGGTTTCGGCTACCTTAAATCAAGTGCGGGCCGATGACATGTTGGCCTACCTGGTCCAGCAGGCCCATCAACTAAACGCCTCTGATATTCATTTGGAAACCCAAAAAGATTTTGTACGAGTGCGCTTCCGTATTGACGGTGTATTGCACGCCGTTGCTAGCATAACCACTGAAAAATACCGGGTGCTGGTTGCCGCGGTGGCCAGTGCGGGCAATGTTTCAACCTCGTCTGATGAGCCTCAACAGGGTCATATTGCCACTAAAGCTAACATGGCCGATGGCACAGCAGTTGATGTTAATGTCCGACTAGAAACCATCCCGACTATTAATGGCATGGACATCGTCATGCGGCTGTTTAATATGGACCAAACCATGTATACCCTTGATCGGCTGGGCTTGTCACCTGACGAACGTAAGGTCGTTGATGGTATTATTTCTCGTCCTAGTGGCTTGGTATTGGTAGTTGGGCCGACCGGTTCGGGCAAAACTACTACCCTATATTCGATGTTGAATAGTCTTAATAGTGAAGAGCGCAAAATTATTACTATTGAAGATCCGGTGGAATATCAATTTTCTGGTATTACGCAAATATCAGTTACAACTAAAACGGCTGGTGAAACCAGCTTTGCCGACAAGCTGCGGGCGGTACTACGGCTCGATCCTGATATTGTCATGGTTGGTGAGATTCGCGACATCGATACAGCCAAGACGGCCTTGCAAGCCTCTTTAACCGGTCATTTAGTACTATCGACTTTTCATGCCTCTTCGGCAGCAGCAGCGTTAACTCGTATGATGGATGTTATTGGTGCAAATCCGCTGTTTGTATCAGGCATTAGATTGGTTATGGCTCAGCGTTTGGTCCGACGACTGGACGACAAAAGTAAGCAAGCCTATGCCCCCGATGACGCTACCCGAGCACGGCTCCAGAAGATTATTGATACTTTGCCGAGCAATGTGACTAGGCCAGACCTGACGACCTTACAGTTCTATAAGCCAACCAAAACAACCGACAACCCCTTTGGCTATCAGGGACAATTAGCTATTCGCGAACAGTTCCAGATGACCGGCGAGATTCGACAGTTATTGGAGAATCCGGGCAAAGTATTATCGGCTCAGGACATCGAACAAGCGGCTATTGCTAGCGGTATGACCACCATGCTGCAAGATGGCATTTTGAAGGTCTGCCAAGGATTGACTACTCTCGAAGAAGTTATGCGTGTTGTTGGCTAACGGATGACGTCGGCAATTCTTGGGACTAAATCGACATCAAGTACCGATGGGATAATATTGGTGGCCGACGGGTGTTTTATCAGCTTGGCAATGACTTCGGCAGCGGCTATTTTGTGAGCATCAGTAATTTTCTGCACGCCGTTATCCAGCGCTCCTCGAAAGATTCCCGGAAAGGCCAACACGTTATTAATTTGATTGGGAAAATCACTCCTGCCGGTGGCTACGACAACGGCTCCCGCCTTGGCAGCTTCGTCGGGTAAAATTTCTGGCGTAGGGTTAGCCATGGCAAAAATGATTGCTTTGTTATTCATATTCTTTACGTCAGTGGCGGTCAAAAGATTACCGCGTGACAAGCCAATGAATATATCGGCCCCATTAATGGCATCGTGTAACGAACCGCTTCGTGGGTTGCTTGAAAACGCTAACAAGCGGCGCTTTTCATCGTTTAAGTCGGATCTTCCGGGCTCGATGATGCCCTTACTGTCAACGGCTACAATCTGCGGATGAGCATATTGATGTAAAAGCTTAGCAACGGCGACTCCTGCGGCTCCAGCACCTACAATAACAATCTTGGTGTCGGACAAATTTTTACCGACTACTTTACAGGCATTGATAAGGCCAGCTAAGACCACCACAGCCGTGCCGTGCTGATCATCATGCATAACTGGTATATCCAACTCGGCTTTCAGGCGCTCCTCAATTTCAAAACACTTGGGAGCAGCAATGTCTTCTAGATTGATAGCACCAAAACTGGGTGCTATAGCCTTGACGACTTCTACTATTTCATCAGCCGTGTGGACATTGAGCACAATTGGCACGGCATCGATATTGGCAAATTCTTTAAAGATCATCGCTTTGCCTTCCATTACTGGCATAGCTCCAAATGGCCCAATGTCCCCAAGACCTAAAACAGCCGATCCGTCACTAACAACGGCAAGGTTATTGTTGATCCAAGAATATGGTTTGAGGGCTTCTCGGCCGGCCGCTGCTTCTGTTGCCACGCCGCCCATACCGGGGGTGTAATAGGCACTTAACTTATCGCGGCTGTCCAGTTTGTCTCGGGCCACAATGCTGATTTTACCTTTGTGCTCACGATGCAGTTTTTTTGATAGTTCGTAAATATCCATCCTTCATATTGTAGGACCTTTCCGCCGGCCAGGGTGTTTTATTATCACAACAGATGTGATAAAATTGACCAAAGAATTCAAATCGTGTAAGGTAATTGCTTATGTCCTCTGTTATTGAACAAGTTGAAGCCAAGTACAAGAAATCCCAGGTTGTCGATGTCCGTTCTGGTGATACTGTTAAAGTTCACCAAAAAGTGCGTGAGGGTAACAAAGAGCGTGTCCAGATTTTTCAAGGTCTGGTGATTAGAACTGACCGTAAAGGCAGCCACTTGAGCCGGATAACTGTTCGGCGTATTGCTAGTGGAATCGGTGTTGAAAAGAGCTTTTTACTACACAGCCCGTTAGTTCTAAAGGTAGAGGTCACCAAGCGGAGCAAAGTGCGCCGGAATTATCTAACTTATATGCGCCAGCGTACTGGTAAGTCAGCCCGTCTCTCTGGTGTGGAATTTGATCGTGACGAAGTTAATGCTATTCATGATGAACAAGCGGAAGCCGAAGAAGAAAAATTGAAAGAAGAAACTGCTAAAAAGGCCGAGGCCGATGCTGCCAAAAAGGCTGACGCAGATGCCAAGCTTGAAGCCAAAGCCGAAGCAGCCCTAGCTCAACACAAAGAAAAAGCCGAAGAAGAATAACCGCTCGCACCGTTTCAAAAAAGTGTGCGCTCTACAGGGCTATCGCGCCTGTGGCGCTAGCAACCCACTTTTGTTGAAAGATGCTCGCTTGGTTTTGCTATGATGTAGCTATGAAGACAGTCTCTGGGAAAGAAGTTTCGCAAATTGGTATAGGTACCTATGGTGTTGGTGGACGTGGACATAGGGATATGGACATTACCGAGAAGGACGAAGACGAAAAATATATAAACGCCCTCACATATACGCTTAATCAAGGTATCAATTTTACAGAGATAGCTCTTGGCTATGGGCATGGGCAGTCTCTGGCATTGTTCAGGCGAGCAATAGACAAAAGCTCAATCCAACGTGAAGACGTGTTATTAACACATTCACTATATACACGGGACTTACCGACCATAGACGTCATTAAAAAAGACATATCTAGCTTTTACGAGGTGATGGGCACAAAATATGCTGACTCTACGTTAATTACGCAGTCAGTACTTTTGAAGTTTGGTTCGCAGCCTATTTATTCTATCCTGCACGAACTATTAAAAGACAGCAAAACCAGATATGTCAGCTTATCCAACGCTAGCCCAAAATGGATTAAAGCATTCAAAAAAGAGTTTGGGGACAGGTTTTATGCTCACGAAGGTCATCTTAGTTTTGAAGTTAGAGCCTTACAGGACAAAGGTGTTTTTAAGACGTGTGATGAACTTGGTGTGAAAAACATTATCTGGCGTCCGCTTAGGCGCAATCTAACATTAAAGCAAAACTGGCCTCTTTTAGTCGAACTAGCAAAGAAATATAAGAAAACACAAAGTCAGATAGTTCTTAATTGGATATGTCATCTCGGGTATAGCCCAATGGTCTTCTCGACAAGCAAGGAACATATTGATGAAAATATCGCTGCTACAGATTTTCACATTGCTGATGAAGACTACAGACGAATAACGGACTTTAGACTGCCAAACTACAAACCTACTAATGTTGATTGGGAAGGTTTAGGTATTGATGATGATATTGTGGCTTTGGCCAACGAGTTTGAGAAGAACTTAACATAGGTCATTTCGCCTAAAGCATTTGCTATTATGTAAGTATGGTTGTTGTTGGGGTTGATGAGGTTGGTAGGGGTTCGTGGGCTGGGCCGCTGTTGGTCGTGGCGGCATTCACTGTAACCAAGCTCCCGGATGGCTTGAAAGATTCCAAATTGCTGTCCAAAGC
>CAYMBM010000038.1:0-6417 GCA_964388705.1 uncultured Candidatus Saccharibacteria bacterium | reverse complement strand
AAGGTGGTGTTCAGGTTCAACCACACATCAGAAGTCTGGCCAAGAAAGTCATTCGCCAAACTCTCATCGAAAAGAGTTCAGAATTTGCAGAGATATCCAAAAACAAAAATAGTCGTAATCTTCTGCGTCTAGTATTTTGGCCGTATGGTCACACCAAATACTTTAGTCCTGGAGTAAAACAAAAGTGGGTGCTAAATACTCCTGAAGCTGTAAAATAAAGCTAAAGCTTAATGAGCTTAATTGATTGTCTAGCATGTTTGAACTAGTTATTTTAGTCATATCAGCCGTTATTAATATCTCACTTGGGGTAGTGGTTTATGTAAAAAATTCTGAGAGTGCCACCAATAAGTTGTTTTTTATGTTAACCAGTAGTTTTGCTGCCTGGTCAATCGTTAACTATTTATCCGTACATCCTGTTATTTTGCCACAGTTGATTTGGGTAAGATTTGTTTTATTCCTAGCAACGTTCCTATGTCTGTGTGTCTATCTAACATTTAATGTATTTCCACACTATACACTACCGCCGTCAAAGTGGACGAGGAAGATAGCAACAATTACTGCAGCAGTTGTTATGCTTTTAACCCTAACCCCCCTGGTTTTTAAAGATTTAAAAATTCAAAATGGAAATGCTCAACCTGTGCCAAGTTTTGGCCTTCCATTTTTTGCACTTACGGTTGTCGGCTTACTGGCGGGAGGTGTTATAACGCTCGTTAAAAAATATCATGTCTCTCGTGGTGACGAAAGAACTCAAATACGTTTTGTATTATTTGGGCTCGCAGGAGCCTTTACACTAATTGTTGTAACAAATTTTCTATTTGTAGTCATACTTCATAACACAAAACTAATTCCACTTGGCCCCGCCTATACATTAATATTTAGCGGCTCACTTGCATATGCGATCGTAAAACATAAACTTTTTGATATACGCGCTGCTGCTGCGCGGGCACTTGCGTATTTACTTTCACTTGGCTTTATTGGTGCAATATATGGTGGACTTATATTTTTAGTCTCGGCCCTATTAGCTCATGGTGAAAGCTTGGGTCCAACTCAACGAGCTTTTTACGTTGGCCTTGCACTTTTAACGGCACTGTTCTATCAACGGATTAAAAAGTTCTTTGACCGCGTCACCAATAATTTTTTCTTCAAAGATTCTTACGATCCACAGTATTTTATTGATCAGCTTAATGACATACTTGTCGGTACGATTCAGATTGATGAACTCTTAAATCTTACCGCATCGTTAGTAACTCGAACTTTAAAAGCCTCATACGTAAAGTTTATTATTACTGACAATTCAAAGAGCGATAACATTAGAGTAATTGGTAGTGGGAGGCAAATAACCGATGCAATTTTGGACGAAACGGTCGATTTACTAAATGCTGCTCATTCAAAGTTATTTATTACTGACGAACTTGAAGCACAAGGTCAAGCACATTTAAGAAATATATTAAACAGACAAGATGCGGCTGTTGCAGTTAGATTATCCACGCATGAACAACAAATTGGCTATCTTGTTGTCGGATTTAAACAAAGTGGTGATTACTATCATTCAAACGATATTAATCTCTTAGATATTATTTCAAATGAAGTTGCTCTTGCAATCCAGAATGCCTTACGGTTTGAAGAGATAGAGAAATTTAACATTACATTGCAGGAGAAAGTTGACACGGCAACAAAACAGCTACGTAAAACAAATGATAAGTTGAGAGAGTTGGATCAGGCCAAGGACGAGTTCATTAGTATGGCTTCTCATCAGTTGCGGACGCCGCTGACCAGCATGAAAGGTTATGTCAGCATGGTGCTGGAGGGCGACTCCGGCAAGATTAGCACCATGCAACGAAAGTTGTTGGATCAGGCTTTTGTTAGCAGTCAGCGGATGGTGTACTTGATTGCCGACTTGCTCAACGTGTCGCGGCTGAAGACCGGCAAATTTATTATTGAAACCAAGCCGACTAATCTGGCTGATGTGGTTGGCGAAGAACTGAGTCAATTGACAGAAACGGCTAAGGGCCGCAATCTGGCGCTGACCTACGACAAGCCTAAAGACTTCCCCTTGCTTATGCTGGACGAGACCAAGATCCGCCAGGTGGTTATGAACTTTGTCGATAACGCTATTTACTACACGCCATCGGGTGGACACATCAAGGCAAACATAGTGGAAAAGCCAGAGACTGTGGAGTTTACGGTGGTGGACGACGGGCTGGGTGTACCCAAGGCCGATCAACATCATTTGTTCAATAAGTTTTACCGGGCAGGTAATGCCCGAAAAGCCCGGCCAGATGGCACTGGGTTGGGTCTATTCATGGCCAAGAAAGTCATTGTGGCTCAGGGTGGTGCGATTATCTTTAGCAGTACCGAGGGCAAAGGTAGCACCTTTGGCTTTACGTTTTCCAAGGCCAAGTTGAAACCGACGCCCGAACAGCTTAAATCAGCCCCACCATCAACTTCTAGTCATTCCTCTGTACATGTAGCGGATGAACCCCAAGCACCCTCAGCTCCTGAACCAAAAAAATCTACATAACAGTAGATTTTCCCATAGTGTTCATGCTTGCGTTCGAGGCTAAGTACGGATTACTATGCTGTAATGGCCGAACTAGAAACCTATATTGATCCCCAATTTAGCTATTCACCGGATGGCATTCTGAGGATTGTGCCGATATTTGAGGATGACCTAAGTGTAGCTTCACAACAACTTGCCCAGATTGAACGCTTGGAAGACCACTGGCGTGCCGAGATAGTAGAAAACGAAGACGACATAGTCAGCCTATCATTTGATGTTCAGAGCACACTAGGTCCTTTTGACTTTGATGGCAGCAATCAGCGACGAATCGGCAGCTTTTTGGATGCTTTACGCTTACTCCTACCCTACGAGCACGAAGGCTTTACCGATAGAGTATTTTGTTTTGACTTACTCGGTGACATTGGGCTCAGTGGCGTAGTGTATCCGCAGTTTCAGCGATGGCTTGATCACGGGGGTGTCGACGAGAGGACGGCCAGGCGAGCACTGACGGCCATGGCTGAACCCTATGGCGAGGACGCTGTCGATGCAGCTCAGCGAGAGTTGACCCACGAGGATAATCATTGGCAAGGTTCTTGGTTTTCGTTAGGTGTCGTAAGCGAAAGCATGCGACGGTTCGGACTAGATGATGTATATAGGTTGAAGGAAAAAATTATTACGACTCGTCAGGGCGAGGTGGACTGGACTTGGATACAACTACAGACCTTGGGTGAGCAGGCTTCCTTATTCGTTGATGCTGATGACCGAGCGCATGTAGAGTTAGACAATAATGGCTCGGCGCTGTACAAAATGACTTCTAATAATGTATTTGATCCACGGCAGTCACTAAGCTTAGCTTTGGGCATGGGCGCCCTGGCGTACGAGGCCGCTCAATATCCTGGCCGGGAAGACGTCTTGGCCGATGCCCGGTGGGGTGAGAAAGAAGTTCACTTTGGACGATCGGCTCAATCGCCGCTTGCTGAATAGCCATAATTGTTATGATAATCATTGACTAAATAGCGTTTTTGTGGTATTTTGTGTACATCCTAGCTTTCGGGTGAGGAACAGGGACGTTAAAAGAGGTGAAACACAGACAGCTCACCGTGCAATTGTACGGTACATCAGCTGTCTATTGTTCTCTCTGACCCCTGGAGTCCGATAGTGTCGGGTACCTTAACAAGTCAGATCATTGTAACGTATTTTTCAAACATACACCTCTGTACGATGTGAATGTTTGATTTTGTCAAAAGAGGCACTCAAATGCCTGTTTTGACATCTGTTAGGGGCTGGTGCGGATCAGCTAGTATTAGACGGCTATGCCGCTAGTGCTAGGCGATCTGCGCCGGTCGAGCGATCTTGAGGCACCCCAGTGGTGACTCGGTTACTCCCTAGCAGAGTAGACGCTATATATCTTAAAACATCTAAAACATCGCAGTACATAGTACTTCAAGATCAAAATGATTTTCTTCCTCATTTCAGAGCGGCGTTCTAGGGTAGACAAAATTTCTACTCTAGTACGCTGTTCTGAAACCCAACAGGGGTGAATGAGTCGGGCGACACCGATTGGACAATATGTCCAGCACACCGGCCGAAAGCCGGCGAATCCCCCAGCCAGGGGAGGAGGAAAAATCATGACAATGGAGAGGCATCGAGACAGAGCCGAAGTTGCAAGAGCGGTTCTAGGTCAACTGGCTTCCGATGTTCGTAAGCAGCGAAAGGACATCGCGACCGAACTACGGGGCTTGGACAGTGAGACCGACGGTGTACTGATTGGGGCCCGCGCTGCGCTCGAGGACATCGACGAAGAGCGCAGGTCGCTACTCGAAGAGCTTGAGGAGCATGACCGGGTCATTGATCCGTCTACTGCGGAATCGACACCGGACGACTCGGGAACGGACGTGGCACCGCCTCCTCCGCCCCCGCCGTCGCCGAAGACCCCGCCCGTGGCCCCGCCGCCCGTAGCGCCGGTACAGCCGCCACCGACGGCCTCGGCAACCGCTGCAGCAGCGGCTCGCGCCACTGCTACCGCTACGGCGACAACCACGGCACCGCCGACGCGCTTCAACCGGGCGGACCCCCGTAACTGGTGGATCCTCGCTTGGTTGCTGGCGGTCATCGGACTGTTGATCGGCCTGTACGTCGGGACTCACACCAGCGGGTTCGACAGCCTCCACGGCACCGTTCACGGCTGGTTCACCTTCGGGTGGGTCATGGCCTGTGCCGGCGTGGGGTTCTTCCTCGGTGGCACCATCGGTGACTTCATCGATGATGTGTTGTTCCCGTTCCGTCACCGGCCGGTTGGACCGTAGCAACTCGGTTCAATAGAGCATGGCGCTCTATAACATCGCCCGTAATACACTGGGGAAGCACCAGTGGGCCCCGCTGACTCGGGAAGCCGTCACAATAGAGTCAAAGGGTGAGAGGGAATCAGTCCTTCCGTGTGGCTCACGACCACAGCACCCACGTGTTTGTTCACCTTGGCAACCGCCAAGGGTTAGCCGCTCCGACCGGGAGGTCAACTATGGGGCGCTTCTGGAGACAGGGCTTTGTCACATTTGTGGCACTGCTCCTCATCCTGCTTGCCGTCGGCCTCTGGGTCGACCCGAGCACTGGTAAAAGTGGAGGGTCCAAAAAGGACCATCCGACTTCGCACGCACCCGCGGCGAAGGCAAAGCACCAGCACTACAACCGTCAGGAATTGATCCGACAGGTCACCGTCGACACGGCCACCGTGTCCGTCGACTGCGTCGCAACTGTGCGTCAGCACGGCGGTCAGATCCTGAAGATCGACGGCAACGACGTCATCGTCTACCGACATGGCCACAACGCCTCGGTCTCGCGCGGAAAGCGAATCCGCGACGGTTTCAACACACCGCTGGCCGGCCGAACCGATGCCGCAAGGCTCGAGAACGCCAAGACCAAGGTGTGTGACGATCCGTTGTACATGTGTACGGCGGGCCGCTTCTTCCAGACCGAGAAGTTCGCTGGCATTCGTGTCGCGAACTACAACTCCTGGTTGCAGCGGTTGGTGCGCTCGTCGGATGCGGACATCAACAACTGCGCGGAACGGCTCATCGCCGTACCCCACGCCAAGAAGTTGTCCGACAAGACGCTGGCCAAGGCCGTCGTCGCTAACAACCTTCGATTCCAGTACTACGCTTCCCGCGTAGCGACTCTGATCGACCGGTTCGGTAACGACGGCGTTCGGACCCAGCGGTCCACCCGCAACTACCACCTGCTGGCAGCAGGAGTCGTCGCCGGCTCGTTGCCCGAGGTGGGACTGAACCCGGTTCAAGAGAGCCTACCGGCTCTGCAACTTTCCATCACGCTCAAGGGCGCTTGCGCCCCTGTGGTGGTCATCGGGTTCAACGTGTTGGATTCGCGTCCGGAGGAGTTCGCTCCCCCGACATGCGCGCCAGCGCGTCCACCGAGTGCGCCGCCAGGGTCGTTGACCCCGCCGGTTAGCTCACCGCCCCACCCGACGTGCATTTTCTTCGGCTGCGTAAAGCCGCCGAGCGACGACAAAACGGGGGGCAATCAGTCCAGTAGGACTCAGCCCGTCGGCCATAGCCCGCCTGCGCCTCCACCCCCACCGCCTGCTGTTCGCCCACCCGGCGATCACAACGGTGGTTCCGGAGATGGTGGTGCTGGTCCAGCAACTGGTCCGACCGACACGGCGCACAGTGGTGATTCCACCACCGCGATCACGCCGGTCTGTGACCCGTTCACGGGCAAGAACTGCTAAGACCTTCCCGTCGGAGGGCAAAACCGTGCTTTGCGTCGCAAGACGTTTAGTGTGACAGTGTAGCTGTCATAACGGTTTGGTTGCGTTTGGCCTCCGGTGCTGTGCCTCGAGCACAAGAGTTCCACGGATGGAACTTGCACCGGGGGCCTCCGCCACCGATGAAATTGTTTTGGAT
>CAYMBM010000037.1:0-6434 GCA_964388705.1 uncultured Candidatus Saccharibacteria bacterium | reverse complement strand
ATCAAAATAAATGGCCTGCGTTGTCTGATAGGCATAACATTTGTCAATCAGTAACTGCACCATAGCAATCTGAGTGTTAATGAAATCAGTTGCCCGAGCGTAGCCACTAGGTTGTCCATGGTAACCATTAGGTGGTAGGATATTTAGTTCTTTTGCGTCAGTCAGGAAGGCTTGGGTGTATTGATCGGCCACATCCCAAACGCTTTTCCCCTCTCTAGCGGCCCCTTTTTCTAACTTATCGTCACCTTCATCCCCGTCACTGGCTAGATGGCCAACGTCAGTAATGTTCATCACCTGTTTAACACTGTATCCACTGGCTTCGATAACTCGGCGGAGTGTGTCGGCAAAAATAAAGGCCCGCAAGTTTCCAATGTGGGCATAATCGTAGACAGTCGGGCCGCACGAATAAATCTTGATAGTTTTATCAGTCGTTGTTAATTCTTCAAGCTGACGCGATAGTGTGTTATACAGTTTCATGGTCAGAGTGTAACGAAGCCAGCAGTTGTTTGGCAACGTTGATGCAATCTTGCTTTATGTTATCAATTGTCCGACCGTCGGTGATCTTAAAGCCACTGGCGTAGGCGTGTCCTCCACCGCCAAAATGCTTGGCTAAATCGGCGGCAATAGTGTGGCCATAGTTAGTACGGATTTTGGCGGTAATTTTACCATCGCGGTACAGCTTGAAGGCAATAGCCACCGCTGTATTTTCTGTAAGCCTCATGTCATCGATTATCAGCATAGAGGGGTTATAGGCATGACTGTAGGTTGCAATTTCTTCCCACGGAATAGTTATCATGGCAATCTGATTATCTTCGAAATATTCGACGCGTTGTAATAATTGGCCTTTATAATGCACTAGTTCCGGGCTTTTACGCATCATTTCTCGGCGGGCATTGTCTAGTTGGGCTAAACGGACTCCTTTGTCAACGAGTTCGGCCATAATGTAGATAGTACGGGCTGTAGTGGCTTCGCTGACTAGGCCTAGACTGTCTGACAATATAGACACCGCTATCATTTCCAGTGCTGTGTGATTGGTTGTCCAGCTCAATTGCTGAGCCAATTCATAGATCACTTCACTAGTTGCCACCGCTGTTTTATTGCAGACTACCGTTGCAAAGGGGATGCTATTATCAACTTGGTGATGATCAATAATAATGCACGGCTTGGCGGCCAGCCATTGTCGCTGTCCACTGCGTTCTAAATTTTCAAACAAACTCAGCGCGCTAGTATCGACAATAATCGATAAATCGAACTGTTTTGGCAGGTCTTTTTGGACACGGTCCCAACCAGGTAAATAGCGTAGATAGGTGGGGATATCAACACCACAATACAAAATGGGTTCTTTGTGCAAGTCGTGCATAATTTGCTCGAGTGCCAGAGCACTACCCAGACTATCACCATCCGGATTGTCAGCTTGTAAGATGACTACTGTCTTGGCGGCTTCTAGTAAATTTCGTATTTTTTCGGCTTCTGGGTATGGTGTCATAGCTTTGTTCGTCCTTCAAGGGCCCGGCCAAGGGTAATAATATCAGCATATTCTAGGTCAACACCAACCGGCAAACCTCGAGCCAGCCGCGTGATGGTCACTGAGCGTTTCCCTATTTGCTGTTGAATATAAAGAGCGGTTGACTCACCTTCGACACTAGCATTGGTAGCCAGGATGACCTCCTTCACTTTATCACTATCGAGTCGCCTCATAAGTTCAGCAATGTGTAGCTGCTCGGGACCGACACCATCAATGGGTGACACTAGTCCGCCGAGCACGTGATAGGTGCCCTTAAATTGCCCGGTTTTTTCCAGGGCAATAATATCAAACGGCTCGGCCACCACGGCAACAACTTGCCTATCGCGGCTGCCATCACTATACAACCGGGATATTTTTTCGCCTTTGGGTACCAAGGCAAAGGTTTTTTGGCAAAAGCCAACTCCATCGTGAAGCCCTTGTAGTGACAACCCGAGCCTGGCTGCCACGGTCGGATCATTTTTCAGCACATAATAGGCGTACCGTTCGGCGGTTCGTGGGCCGACACCCGGCAATGAACCGAGATTGTCAATCAGTTCTCTAAGTGCAGGTGGCAGTATGTCCATACTCACCAAGCTTTATAGACCCAAGTCGCCAAGAGCTCCCATCATGGGTTGCATTTTCTCAGCTGCAATACGTTGACTTTGAGCAATGGCCTCCTTGACAGCATCTTCTACCCAGCGCTCAAGTTGGCCAATGTCATCAAGATCAACGGCTTCCGGGTCTATATGGATCTTCTTGATTTTTTGTTCGCCTGTAATCTCCACCTTTACAGCTCCATCGCCTTCTTCTACGCTAATGACCATCTTCTGTAGCTCTTTTTGTAATTTTTTAACCTTTAGCAGCATCTTAGCCTGATCGAATCGACTCATAGTATCCTCCCTTTGTCTTCCCTATTGTAACAAACTTCTTATAAACGTTGGCTGAAAGTTGCTTTGGTGGCCGGGGCATTAGGCCAAGCCAAAAAATAGTTTGATACATGATAAAAAGCCACCAGTAAAACGACGACCGACACTAAGATCATGGCTGTGTTGCGGGCCAAGGGATTACGGGGAAAAACTCTCAACCATTCCTCAAGTAGATAGGCCACGCCGGCGGCGGCCAGCAAGTACACTGGGATTATTAATGGCACATAAGTAGCTCCACCCCCAATAACCACCGTAGCCATACCAACAATCAATAGTCCTAGGCTTAGTTTATTGCGATCCAGTCGCCAGTTTCTCAGACATTCATACAAGCCCAAAACTACCATGGCACTGGTGAAGACATCGAGTAGTGGCACTCGACCAACACTGATGCTGGCATCCATAGGACTGCGGATAAATATGTGTTCTAAAGCTCTAGCGGCCACCTTCAGACTGCTGATAAGCGTAATGGAAGGATTGATGCCAAGTATGAGATGAACGTTGCTGGTTTCGCGCAACAAACCATACACCAGAGGGCTAAGTGACAACAGCCCGATTAGCAAGCTGATGATTACGGTGTATGTCGATAATTTACGCAATTGCTTGATGATGAAGCGTGATTGCCACACGACGGCCGGGAGGACTACAAAGGCCATGGCCGGCACGTATAACAGCAAAACAGCCGAAACACTGGCTAACAAAAATGCCAGTTGCTTTTGGGTGCGTTGCAACCAGGCCCAAAATAGAATTACGACAATTGGTAGGGCCAACATGATGTCAGGTGTTCCCAAACGAGCAGTTCGAAAAAACCAGCTAGAGGCTGCGAACATAACAGTACTCAAAACAGCGACACGTGGTCGGTACCACAGTGACATTAAGCCAAAGAAAGCGGCTGCTACAAGAAAGCCAACGGTGGCGCTGACAGCTCGATTGACCGTAAGTTGTCGATGAGGGATTACCTTACGGGCCAGGTTTCTAACTACATAGTAAGGCGCATTTGTTGGCTGTTTGGAAATTGCAATAAAGGTTGGCGATTGACGATTTGAAATCACTTCAGCTTGGTTGGCACCGTTCACGAGGCTTCCTAGGCGAAAAAACAAAAAAGTCGTTACCACCAACGTGGCTATAGCGCCCACCACAATAAGCTGCCACTCGGTTGCAATAAAAAACCACAATCTCTTCATATGCTTATGCTTCAGTATACCACTGCTTACTGATCGAACGGGGTGGTATGTTTGGTATCCAGGCCGCGGAATCGTTGTTTATCGCGATCAAAGAACAGTTCGGCGGCACCTGTCGGCCCATTACGATGCTTCTTGATTAATATGTCGGTTAAGTTTTTACGATCGGTTTCCGGGTTGTAATATTCTTCACGATAAATGAAGGCTACGACATCGGCGTCTTGCTCAATCGAACCGGATTCACGCAGGTCGGCAAGTTGCGGAATTTGTGGTGTGCGGCTTTCAACTGAGCGGCTCAGCTGGCTGAGGGCCAGAAGTGGAATATTAAGCTCACGAGCGATGCCTTTCAAGCCTCGGGAGATCTCAGAAATTTCTTGCACACGATTAAACTCGTTACCAAAACGACTACCGCCACTCATTAACTGCAGGTAGTCAACAATAATTAAGCCTAGTTCCCTTTGGTGGGCTTCACGGCGCGCTTTGGTTCGCAGGTCACTGACTGTAATGCTAGGGCTGTCGTCGATATAAATCTGGGCTTCACTCAGGGTTCCCATGGCCTGTCCAATTTTTTCAAAGTCGGAATCCGATAAATTACCAGTTCTCAGAGCCCAGGCGTCCACACCCGATTCCATGGCCAGCATGCGGTCAACCAACTGCTCTTTACTCATTTCTAAGCTAAAAATTAGTACTGGCAGACCACTCTGCACGGCGACGTTGTGGGCAATATTAAGTGCCAGAGCCGTTTTACCCATAGAAGGACGGGAGGCCAAAATAAACAAGTCAGAACGCTGCAAACCAGCCAAGATGGCATCGAGATCTTTGTAGCCGGTGGGCACACCGCGAATTTTACCTTTGTCTTTGTGAAGTTCGTCTAATCGGTCAAAGCTTTCACTTAAGATAGTCTCGAGGCTAGTGACATCTTGCTTGATGTGGCGCTGACTGACTTCAAACAAACTGGTTTCGGCTTCTTCGATTAGCTCTTGTAAATTTTTGGCTTCGTCGTATCCCAGGCCCACGATTTCTTGCGAGGCGGCAATCAGTCGTCGGCGCAATGCTTTTTGGGCAACAATGTCAGCATATTGCTCAACATGAGCAGCTGTTGGCACGAAGTTAGTCAGTTCGGTTAAATACGATGGTCCACCAACCATATCCAAAAAACCGGTACCCTTAAGTTGATCTGCCAAAGTCAGGACGTCAATTGGACTATGCTTTTCATAGAGTTGCACGATTGCTTCATAGATACGCTTGTGACGATCTTCGTAAAAATCATCAGCCGACAAAGCGTCGGCTATTTTAACTATAGCGTCGGTATCAATTAACACAGCCCCAAGCAAGGAAGCCTCGGCCTCAGTGTTTTGCGGGGGGATTTTTGCCAGTTTTGGATCCATTCGTCTCTCCGTTAGGGCGTGCTATGATTCTAACACCTCAGCATCACCAAAAATATTGCTAATGGTACTAATTGTGGCCGGAGTTGGCTGAGTCTTACTTTTTGTCGAGGTCTGACCATCGGCCATATACAGCAACGATAATTCTCGGCCGATGATCTTTTTGACCACATCTCTGATGATCTGATCATTTTTAAGTTCCATGGCTCGCTTCTGATGAAATGGGAAAGCAAAGGTTAGAGTAATGTGGTCATCAGTAATATCGGCCTGGGCCATACGGATCACACTGTAAAGGGTGGCGTGATTCTTCTTAATTTCTGCCAATATTCGCGGCCAGGGCTCAGTTGGCTCTATTGATTCTACTATTGGCATTTCCTCTGTTAAAGAAACGTCGGGAGTTGATGTCGGGGTTTTCAAGGTATCGGTTGGGGCCACGGAGTCCCTTCTAGCTGTCACCAGAGCAGTTTCTAGTAATACAACGTGAAGAGTCGCCAAGGGATCATGCGAGGCCGGAACTGCTACCAAATCTCTCATTAGATTGATAATCCGAGCTGGATCATTGCCCGGTTTGCTTAGAACAAATGTTTGTAAATAATTACGTAGTTGTTGTGCCATTTGTGCCGGGGTCGCTTTGGTCAGTAATTGAGTGGTTTGTTCAACGCTTTCAATAGCTCGTCCAGCCAAGAGGCTTTCGGCTAGGGATGCGATAGCGGTCTCGCTGACTACCCCCAGCAACGACTCAACCATGGTCTTATCAACCTTGTCTCCGATGCTGGCCGCTTGATCTAACAAGCTGATGCTATCTCTGAATGAACCAGCACCATGTTGGGCAATCAACTGCAAGGCATCTTCTGTAATCGGTATTTTTTCGGCTTTGGCAATCTGACGCAAGTGTGACTGGACAACTACGTCGTCAATCGGTCTAAAAGCGAATCGCTGCGTCCGGCTGACAATCGTTTCGGGGAGTTTGTGAGCTTCGGTGGTAGCTAGAATAAATATGACATGAGCGGGCGGCTCCTCCAAGGTTTTTAGTAGGGCGTTAAAGGCCTCTTTGGTCAACATATGGACTTCGTCGATAATGTAGACTTTGTATGCCCCACTAGTAGGGGCGGTATGTACTCGTTCTCGTAGCTCCCTTATTTCATCAATACGACGGTTACTTGCCGCGTCAATCTCAATAATGTCTAGATGGTGGACGTCATCTTTATAAATGAGCTTATTAACCTCATGTGCCAGGATTCGCGCCACACTGGTCTTGCCGACACCTTTGGGCCCGGTAAATAAATAGGCATGGCTGATTCTCCCGGCTTTTAGTGCTCGCTTTAGTGTCGTAGTAATGTGGTCTTGTCCAACCACCTCATCCAAATTTTTTTACCGGTATTACCGGTATAACGCCTGCCCAATAGTATCTGAATTATACACGAGTTGGAGATCGGAAGAC
>CAYMBM010000036.1:0-6531 GCA_964388705.1 uncultured Candidatus Saccharibacteria bacterium | reverse complement strand
CATATCAACTTTTTCTTGAATCAGCGCGTGTGTGCCGATGATGCATTTTGCGTGGCCGCTGCTAATCGCCGCTTGAGCAGCCCGCTTTTGAATGGGTTTCTGGCCACCGACCAATAACACTACTTGATCAGCCATCTGGATCGACTGCAATAAACCTAAAATTGTTTCGGCATGTTGGCGGGCTAATAACTCAGTCGGTGCCATAAAAGCCACCTGGAAACCTTGTCGAATGGCCATAATTGCTGCCATAACAGCCACCACAGTCTTGCCAGAACCAACATCACCTTCAACCAAACGATTCATGGGCTGATCGCGCTGCATATCCTGATAAATGCGCCAAGCAACTTGACGCTGGGCGTCGGTTAACTGAAATGGTAAATGACCCACAAAGTCCTGGGCCAGCTGTTTGTCAAACCCAACACTAAGAGCATGTTCGCCCAATAGTTCTTGTTTGTTCAACATGGCCGCCAAGGATAAACCGAACACTTCTTCAAAGCCTAACCGATGACGGGCGGCGGCTAGCTGCTGTTGATTCTGCGGAAAATGTATAGCCTCAATCGCCTCGGCATAAGATACCAGTTTGTGTTCTTCGACCAGCCAATTTGGCAATGTTTCCGGCAAAGCTCGAATAATAGGTAGGGCATTTCGGAGTAACTTGCGCAGCTGATGAGATTTAAAGCCCTTGGTTTCTCGGTAAATAGGCACTATCCTGGCGGTGCTAATAGGAAACGATTCAGCCATTTCCACCGACGGGTTTTGAATACTAAGATGTTGCCGTCGCAGGCCAAAATCACCAGAGATAAAATACTCGGTATCGGCTTTCAGCGCGGCAGCCCGATATGGCTGATTAAACCAGACGAGACGAACGCTGCCAGTCTCATCGCTAGCTACCGCTTCGGTAACATGTAGGCCACGTCCGACGTAACGACCCTTGGCTTGTTTGATAACTGCTCGAATGGTGACCTGACCAGGCTTTATATGGTCGATCGGCTCAATATGAGAATAGTCATCATAGCGCCTCGGATAACTCTGTAGTAAATCACCAACTGAATGGACACCTAGGATAGCCAACTTTTTCACCATTGTTGGCCCGACGCCCTTTAGATTGACAATCGAAGACTCTAACTCCACCTCATTAGTATAGACGTACTAGGTGGTTATTGCTTCAACCCACTAAGAGTTTGCTTTGACTTTACGAATCAGAAAGAAAACGCTCGGACCAAAGTACATTTTGGCAAGTGTTGGCTGCAAGAGCTTTTCCGTGGCTAACATTACTTTTTGCGGCAGTATTTTTTTTAGTCCAGGACTACGAAGATTAGACACCGACAGTGTTTTTTCCACTTTGAGTCCAGCGTGCGCCAACTGACGAATAACTGTCTTAGGATTATGATTCACGAAAGGTATCTCGTCTTTTGTTTTATTAGCAGAAGAACGAATATCTACTGGTGCTTTCGGCAAACGCTGAGCTTTTAATATATGTTTTAGTCGATTCCGGGCGTGAGAATAATTAGCAACTTCCAGGATTAAATAGCCATCCTCACTAAGTACCCGAGCCAGCTCTCTAAATTCTGCTGTGGGATCAGGTAAGTGGTGCATAACCCTGATCATGGTCAGCAGATCAATGGATCCATCAGCAAACCGTAAATGGTCGGCCTGCATCAGTTGTCGGTCAATTTCCGGATGGTCTTTTAAAAACTCTTTGGCTAGATCAAGTTGTTGCTGCGAAGGTTCAGTCAATGTTACCTTTTCCGCAAAGTGTTCAAGCAAGGTACAAAGACGTCCGTAGCCACCTCCAACATCAACGGCATGACGGAAGTGTTTGCCTCGAATGAAATGACCAATTGCCATGGCTTCAGCAGCGTGTTCATAATCTCGACCACGCCAATAGTGCAGATAATTATGAGTGGGGTCGTTATATTGATCGGCTTTTTTGTTGACGTTTTTAGGCATCGTCGGATAGTATAGCAGGCTTTGTTACTTGCACTCTACGATGGCAAAATTATTCTTGCCTCGTTTCAGTAAATTAACCCCCCGTCGTAACGGGTATTGCTCGGCTGGGTCAACTTTATTACCATTCAGGGCTATGGCACCAGAGGCAACAAACCGTAACGCTTCGCTGTTTGATTTGGCCAAGCTTGTCATGACTAACACTTTGGCTAAGCCAGTCTCTTGATTGACCCTAACATACGGCAGTTCATCCTTTAGCATATCGAGTTCTCGGCGGTTCAGTTCATCAATATCAACTTCACCAAACAGCGTCCCTGTTACTCGGCGAACGGCTTCAGCGCGCTTTTGGCCGTGCACTAGTTGTGTCACCTCAAAAGCTAGGCGTTTTTGGGCCAGTCGTCCACCCTTGTTACCATGAAAGTCGGCCATAATATGGGCAATCTCATCCTCATCAAGTTCGGTATAAATTTTTAAATACTCGCCCACACTGTCGTCATCAACATTCAGCCAAAACTGGTAAAACCGATAGACGCTAGTCTTTTGATCGTCTAGCCAGACCGCATCGTCTTCGCTTTTACCAAATTTTTTGCCAGTGGCCTTATTTACAATGAGCGGCATGCTGTAGACATGAGCTTCTTGTCCAGTTTTGCGGCGAATCAACTCCACTCCCGACAAAGCATTGCCCCACTGATCTGAACCGCAAAGTTGCAAGTCAATATCATATTTTGTAAATAGGTGATAGAAATCATAGCCTTGAATCAAGGTATAGCTAAACTCTGCGTAGCTGATACCGCTGCCGCCAATACGGGTGGCAATATAATCGCGTTGTAACAGCGGCGTTAAACTAAAATGCTTACCGACTTCTCGTAAAAAGTCTAAGTACCCGATGTTTTTAAACCAGTCGTAATTATCAACAATGTGTACCCGCTGACCGAATAACTGATGATATTGTCCTATTATGGCCTGCTTGTTATGGGCAACTTGGTCTAGTGTCAGCAAATTTCGTTCAGCGTCCTTGCCACTGGGGTCACCAATGATTCCTGTTGCCCCACCAATAAGTAATGTCACATGATGACCATGACGCAGAAAGGTTTTGACCATCATTGCCGAGGCTAAATTGCCGACAGTCATCGAGTCCGAACTCGGATCAACCCCAAAGTACAACTTGAATTTTTTCTTATCAAGTTGAGAGGTATTTTCAAGGGTTGTTTGGTTGACAAACCCGCGCCACTTGAGCTCTTCCGATAGGGTCATGCTGCTCATACTTATCAACAGTATACCGTATCCGTTGATGACGTGTGAAATTAATGATTGTTCAGCTTCAGATTTTGCTATAATAGAGCCTACATGATTGCGGCATTAACCAGAGGGTGGGAGTCGGTACACTAGATTATGGCAAAGACCAGCGGCGGACGACGCCCCAAGAATACCTACGTCACTAAAAGGGGTCAAACTATAAAGATCAATCGTTCGCTTAAAGAACGACTTTTGGCCAGTCGAGATGCTCGGGCCGCTCGTAAGGCTAAGCGCTTGGCCGGACTTCCCAAAGAGCGATTTAAGCGTCTGCTTTATCACCTGCAACCAAAACGGATGTATCACTACTGGTTCAGTCGTGATGGTGCCATTATGGCTCTTAAAATTACTGGGATTGGTTTAGCAGCTGGCTTTGTTTTACTAGTTGGCATGTTTGCCTATTTTCGAAAAGACCTGCCCAACTTATCAGATATTTCCGGTACTAATATTGGTGGGAGCATTCTTTATTACGATAGAACTGGTCAAACACTGCTTTGGGAGGACGTTGACGGGGTTAAGCGCATCCCTGTAAAGGATGGTGATATCTCCAACTACCTCAAGCAAGCGACCGTAGCTGTTGAAGATAAGGATTTCTTTAAGCACGGTGGTTTTGATGTCCGCGGTATAGTCAGAGCCGGTTTGAACGACGCCCTAAACCACGGTGGTAGTCGACAGGGTGGCTCGACAATTACCCAACAACTGGTACGGCTAACTCAAGCCGGGGTGGGTACACAACAAACTATTGCTCGAAAAATTAAGGAATTGGTACTGGCCGTTGAGCTAGAACGTTCCTATAGCAAGCAAGAAATTTTGACCGGCTACCTTAATGCCGCGCCTTATGGCGGTATCGAGTACGGTGCTGAGGCGGCGGCACGGGATTACTTCCAAAAGTCCGCCAAGGATCTGACGCTGGATGAAGCCGCCATGCTGGCCGCTATTCCAAAATCACCTAGTATTTATTCTGAGTACAGCGATAATTTCGATAAGCCAGCACTGGTCGGCCGGCAGAGATACATACTCGACCAAATGGTAGATCAGCACATGATTACCAAAGAGCAAGCCGAAGCTGCCAAAAAAGTTGATACGGTTGCAAAAATTAAAGATCGTCCTACACATTACGAAGGCATCAAGGCACCGTACTTTGTATTAGCTGCTAAGGATGAACTTCAGAACCAATTTGGGGCTACTACCGTTAAACGAGGTGGCTGGAAAGTTATCACCACGCTTGACATGAACCTGCAGAAAAAAGCTGAAGACCTGGTTGCTAGTAATATTCGTAATGCTTCTAGTCATGGTGCCGACGAGCAAGCCTTGGTGGCTGAAGATGTTCAAACCGGTCAAATCGTGTCGCTGGTTGGCGGTACAGACTTCACGAACCCCGACCACGGACACATTAACTACGCCCACAACGCTTTCATTCCACCCGGCTCCAGCTTTAAACCGTACGACTACACCACCTTTATAGAAAACAACAAAAATGTCGGTGCTGGTTCGGTCTTATACGACTCACAAACACCTATGCCCGGTTATCCTTGTACTCAAAAAGGCCTACCCCCGCCTCGTGGTACCAGTAACTGCCTACAAGATTATGACTTTCTCAATCCTGGACCTCTCACCCTACGTTATGCAATGGGTGGCTCGCGTAATATTCCCGCCGTCAAGGCCATGTTGTCAGCTATACCAAATGACCGCAGCAACGGCAAAGTCGACTCTATTAACAAAACCATTGGAACCGCCAGTGCTCTTATGGATAATCCACATAATGCCAGACCCTACAAATGCTACACCCCAGGCGTTGATATCAATAATGCTACGGCCGCTGACGAAACCCAGTGTTATGGTGCCTCAGCTATAGGTGATGGTGCTTTCTTGCATCTGGATGATCACGTCAACGGCATCGCCAGCATATCCCGGGAAGGCGCCGCGATTCCCCGAACATACATCTTAAAAATTACTGACGCCGGTGGCAAAACTGTCACTCAGTTTACGCAACCTAAAGCTACTCAAGTTGTTCGTGCCGATTCGGCCTACATTGTAACCGACATGGCCTCCGACCCTAATGCTAGCTACCTACCGGCTGGCTACTACAAGTTCCACCGTCAACCAAACGGCTGGAAATTTGCTATTAAAACCGGTACCACCAACAATGGCTTCGACGGACTCATGACCAGCTGGTCAACCAAGTACGCCGTGGTAACTTGGATAGGCAATCACACTCGTAACGTTGAACTTCGCAACACCACTATGGAGGTCTTGACGGCGCCGTTGGCTAAAGGCTGGATGGAGTACGCTCACAAAGACTTAAAACCGGTGGACTGGGTCAAGCCATCGGGAGTGAAGTCGGTCCCGGCCTTTGTAGTCCGCAATCATGTGCATTATGGCGATGTGGAACCCAGTCCGACCAACGATTTGGCACCGGGCTGGTATGTAGCCAATGCCATCAACAACGGGAACCAAACGATTGACACCGTATCTAATAAATTAGCTACCAGCTGTACACCCGAGTTGGCCAAGAAGCAAGTGACTGGCGGAACAGCGGCACAGTTTTCAGTTGACATCTTTGTTAACGGCGGCGCCAATGCTGATACCAGTGCTCAGGATGATGTCCATCATTGTGACGATATAAAACCTGATATCGCCATAACCGGACAGGATGACTCTTGTAGTGGGAGTTGTCACATCACCGTGTCTGTTAGCCCCGGTACTCATCCACTAACTAGTGATCAAATAAAAGGCGTCATTAACATAATCATAGATGGACAAATTGTGCAGTCATTTGATGCCAACAGCGGGCAGCTGACATTTACTTACAATGGCAGCGGCAGTAAATCGGTCGAAGCTCAGGTGATCGATAGTGTGCTCTATGACGCCTCAGATTCAACTACCATTAATTTTAGCAGTGCACCAAGTTTCACTTTTGTATCAGCTAACAAAACCGGCACTCATACCAACTTCACGTGGAGTGGTGGTAGCGGGCCATTTACTGTATATAAATCAAACGGCACCGCTGTCTCTGGTTCTTGTACGAATGTCAGTGGCGGCTTTTGTCAGTCGTTGGCAATTGAGGCCAACACGGGTACTCAGGTCTATGTGAAAGATTTGTCAAACGGACACGTTACATCAACTATCACCGTTAACTAGTTAGTCTTTCTTTAGAAATTCATTAAGCGCAGAACGAACATCTTTCATGCCGTAGTATTTGGCTGGTTTGGCGCCCTTGATTACCGGTCCAATGGCGGCGGCAAAACCAAGTTTCTTGGCTTCGGCTAATCGCTTGTCGGTATATGGTAC
>CAYMBM010000035.1:0-6595 GCA_964388705.1 uncultured Candidatus Saccharibacteria bacterium | reverse complement strand
ATCTTATCAAAGTTAGTAACCGTCAGCAAAATTGCCTGAGTTTTTTCATCAACTTCTGTTTCGGCACCGCCCATAATACCCGCTAGGTCGACAGCTTGGCTGTCGGTGGTTAGCACAATATCGTCACTGGTAAGCTTCAGTTTTTTGCCACCTAGCAGTGTTAGTGCTTCACCGTCCTTGGCAAACCGGGTGCCAATTGTGACACCACTTTTGCTACGCTCCTTTAGTTTATGATAATCAAAAGCGTGCATTGGTTGTCCGGTCAGCTGCATCACAAAGTTGGTTGCATCTACCACATTATTAATCGGGCGGATGCCGACCCGCGTCAATCCAGCTTGCATCCAGACAGGACTGGGGCCAATGGTGACATTATCAATTGCTACCGCCATAAAGCGCGGCACGACTTTTGGATTGTCCACTTTAACTTTGAATGGTAAGCCACTCTGAGTTTGAAAACGTGGTTCACTAGAGTACCAATTGGGACTTTTAAAAGTTAATTGTTGGATGCCCGCCAGCTCTCGGGCAACGCCTAAAATACCAAACAAATCTGGTCGATGAGTGAACATCTTGTTCTCGATATCCACAACCGTGTCGTCAAGGTTATATAGTTTTTTAAAGGCTGTGCCCGGACGGGCCAGTTTGTCACCAACTTCAGCGGGGTCAATCTCAAGCAGTTTACTGTGGTCATCGCTCAAACCTAACTCATGGGCCGTAGCCAACATGCCGGGACTTGGCACACCCCGAATGTGCCGCACCTCCAACACTAAAGGGTCTTTATCCAGAGTGGCCGGCACTGTAGCCCCCGGTGGAATCCACGCTGTCAGTAATCCTTTTCGAGCATTAACTCCACCGCACACTAGTTGCACATGACCATTTTTATCACGGGCCACGTGTTTGGTAACACCACCGTCATCAATGGTGCAAAGTTGTAATTTATCAGCGTCGGGGTGTGGCTGGCAATCAACAATTCGAATGACCACAATGCCTTCGTATCGTGGTCCCCACTCTTTAACTTCTTCAATAGCGCCAACTTGGGCGCCAATTTTTTCAAGCAGCTTCTCAGTGCCAATCTTTTGAAGATCAACATTAGAGTATTGCTGCGCCCAGTTCAGACTGACTTTCACGACTTTTCCTCATTCAATTCAACTGACAGTTTGGTAATTTCTAGACTGCAGGCGTTATAAGTACTACAAAAATCTTCACAACGCTTGGCCACGGCCTGATCTCGATAATGCATCAAGCAAATAGGACATTGATACAGAACATCAGTCATCGAAATTGCCTCAAAAATTCTAATTTGCCACTGTGGAAATATCGGACGTCTTCAATGCCATATTTCATCATCACTAGTCGATCCACGCCACCACCCCAAGCAAAGCCGGTGTACTCTTTGGGATCAATTCCGCCCATTTTAAGCACATTGGGGTGAATCATACCGCAGCCTAGCAGCTCAATCCAGCCACTATAACTACAGATATTGCAGCCTTTTTTGGAGCAAAACGGGCAGCTCATAGCAAACTCAAAACTTGGTTCGGTAAACGGAAAATAAAATGGCTGGGTCTTAATGTCTATGTCTTGCTGGTAATACTCACTTAAAAAGGTCTTGAGCGTCGCCAATAAGTGACCGGCATGGATACCTTTGTCGACGTAGATGCCTTCGTACTGATAAAAGGTGTGCTCGTGCCGAGCGTCCAAATCTTCATTGCGAAACACCCGATCAGGCACCAAAACAGCTATCGGCTGGCCCTGTTCCAGGTCAGCCTTATATTTCTTTAGCATACGGTTTTGCATGGTACTGGTATGCGCCGGGGCAATTAGTCCTTCAGTGGTTACAAAAGTATCGTAATCATCGCGAGCTGGGTGGCCCTTGGGAAAATTAAGGCTATCGAACATATGGTATTCGTCATCAATTTGCCGTGACGACTCCACATGGAAACCCATTCGGTAAAAAATATCGGCAACGACGGTAATTTCTGCCATCAATGGATGGATGCTGCCTTGGTCGCTTGGCAGGAGCTGTGGTCGTTTGTCATCCGGGACATTGACGTCAATTGGTGCAGTGACATCAATGGATGGCAAGCTTTGCTTTTTTTCACTGGACTGATGAACGAGCTTTTCAAGCTCCGCCTTGAGAGCGTTAATCTCTTTGCCAAAACCAGCTCGGTCTTTTTCTGGTAGTAATGGTATCTCGGCATAGAGTGCTCGTAGTTCGGTGGCCCGTAAAATGCTGGCCTTGTCTTCAAGCTTTTCTAACCGTGATTTCAGCAATTCAGCAACTGCTTTAATCTTGTGGTTTTCATAAGTCATTACAACTGATTATAACCCACCTCTATTTAAAAATAATACCGTGGGTTGCAAAGACGTATAGCTAATCGAATTATCGATTAGCGGTAAGAAAATTTCCATTTTTCTTAAAATAAAAATGCAAATTGTGTGCATTTTTATTCTGAACGTCTTTATAATACAGATATGGCAAACTTTTCTTTTGATGTGGTCAGCGACTACGACAAGGCCGAGATGAATAATGTCTTTGATCAAGTTCAACGTGAACTTGTAAATCGTTATGATTTCAAAAATACCCCGGCAGCCATGGAGTGGCTCAATGCTGAAAAAACTGGTTTCAAGATAACCGGCAATTCCGACTGGCAGATTGACGCTATTTTGGATATTGTTCGCAAAAAAATGGCTGCACGCGGCCAAAGCCAAAAGGTGCTGGATACCTCGAACGAACTCATCGTAAGCAATCTAAAAACAACCAAAGAAGTGCCCTTTGTTCGCGGACTCGACCAGGACAAAGCCAAGAAGATTACTAGCCTAATCAGGGATAAATATCCAAAAGTAAAAGCCCAGATTCAAGGTCAAGAGATTCGCGTCACCAGCCCCAAAAAAGACGAACTCCAGTCTGTCATGCAGCTACTTAGAACTCAAGACTTCGATTTCCCGTTAAGCTTCACTAATTTCCGTTAATTGCCCTACTTGGACTGTCTTCACGATAGCTTATTTGGACCTCGGCGTCTTTGTTATGATAAGGATGTGAAACTAAAAATTTTGAAATTTTATTAGGTATGACAGCCTTAACATCACCTGTAAAAATTGCTGGAGTTACCTTTGGTAACGTCCTCATGAACGGAGCTTATGTTGGTAGCAAAACCCTACACGATGCTAAGGTATTAGCCGCATCAGCCAGTGGTGCAGTGGTCATTGGTTCAATCTCGGTCAAGCCACGAAAAAAGAATCCCGGACAGAACTATTGGCTGCACAAAGAAAACTTTTTTTCACTTAACTCCTATGGATTACCAAATGGGGGCCTACCTTACTACAAAGACACACTATCAAAGATTGTTGATATTGCTCATAAACACGACAAGCCTCTAGTAGCAAATGTAATTGGGTTTTCTTATGCCGAGTTTGCTCAACTTGTTACTATGGCCGAGCAGAGTGGGGCCGACGTAGTAGAGTTAAATTTGGGCTGTCCTAATGTCTGGGATGATGGGTACCAAAAGCGAATTATTTCATATCATGCTTCGCTCGTTGCAGACACATTAAACCGAATAAAGCAGCAAGCTGTAAAAGTTAAAATTGCTGTCAAAATTTCTCCTCTACCTCCGGACATTCTCCAAGAAGTGGCTAGGGTTATTGCTGATTCTGGTATTGTTCACTTCGTCACCGCAACTAATTCTTACCCAAACGCCACTGTGACCAGTGGCGCTCAAAGTAGCAAAGCCTCCACTAATACTGAACTAGTAGGATTAGCAGGACGAGCACTTAAGCCTATCAGCCTCGGCGTTGTTAAGCAGCTGCGTGCTTTACTGCCAAAACGTATCGCCATTATTGGGGTTGGTGGAATTAGCACTTCAACAGATGTCCATGACTATCTAGCGGCTGGTGCATCAGCAGTACAAATCGCCACCGCCCTAAAAGATGACGGATTAGATGTGTTCGAAAAAATTCTTCGTCGAGATTAAACAATCTCTCTGCAATACCAAGTTCCGTTAGAAGCCGATTATCAATTTGATCGAGGCTAGTAACATAAAAACCCCAAAAACCCGCTCAACAGTTAGAACCGGTGCATGCACCGCTAGTTTGGCCCCAAACAGACTGCCAATCACAAAACCAATAATAATAAAGGCCGCCGCCTTGATATTTACATATCCAGCCCGATAATAAGTAAACGCCGCCAATATTCCAATGGGCGGCACCAGTAAAGCCAGGGTTGTCCCTTGAGCTTCTTTTTGTGAAAAATGAAAGAGAAGTACCAGTACTGGCACGATGATAACACCACCCCCAACACCAATAATGCCGCTCACTAGTCCCGCAATAGCACCAAGAATAATGAGTCCAATCGTCATAACCTCTATAATAGCATTCCGATGGAGCAAGCGTAAGCGGTGTTGTTACGCTATACTAAGTGGCATGGACGAACCAGTGGATTTGGTTGGAGCAGCAAAAGCAGTACTTGAGCTAAATAACGAGGGATCCTTTACCGTTCCAGCCGAGGGTTTGTACCCACACCAGTGGCTTTGGGACAGTTGTTTTATAGCTATCGGTCAGCGGCATTACGATATTGATCGCGCCAAGAGTGAAATACTTAGTTTGCTGCGTGGTCAGTGGGCTAACGGCATGCTGCCAAATATGATTTTGGGCAGCAGCCACGTGGTCCGGCGAAAAGGAGTGTGGCGTAGTTGGATTAATCCCAACTCGCCTGACGATGTGGCTACCAGCGGCATTACCCAACCACCAATCATTGCCGAAGCTGTGGTACAAGTCGGCCGCAAGCTCAAACTACCAGAACGCCGGAGTTGGTATCAGACAGTCTTCCCTGCCATACTGGCCTATCATGAATGGTTGTACCGTGAACGCGATCCCCACAACGAAGGTCTGGTTTTGCAGGTTCATCCCTGGGAAACAGGTCTGGACAATACTCCACCATGGATGAGCGAAATACATCAACATTCTATGCCTCTATGGATCAGTCTGATTGAAAAGGCCCATCTAGCGCCACTAATCAACTTGTTTCGTCGTGACACCCATCGTATCCCGGCCGAACAGCGCCTAGACACCATTGAAGCCCTAGTGTTGTACAGTACGCAACGTAGACTACGTCGCAAGCAGTACGATATCGATAAAATCCTGGCCCACTCGTTGTTTGCGATTGAAGATCTCAACTTTAACTGTATATTGATTCGAGCCAATGCCCATTTGCGAGACATTGCCAAAACAATCCATAAAGATTTATCTGACGAATTGCTAGCTCATATGCACAAAACTGAAGAAGCGTTGGAAGGACTCTGGGATCCATACTCTGACCAATACTACTCACGGAATTTTGTAACTCATAAGCTGCTCAAAGAGCCCACTATCGCCACTTTGTTGCCGTTATATGCCGGAACTATTAGTCATGAAAGGGCCAAACAACTTGTCAAACTACTAGAGAATCCCAATATCTTTGGACCGACTTATCCAGTGCCGTCAGTGCCAGTTAATTCTGATTGGTTCAAACCAACTGGCTACTGGCAAGGCCCGACTTGGGTCAATACCAATTGGCTGATCATCCAAGGTTTAGAGCACTATAACTTTAGTGAACACGCCTCCGCCCTACGCGAATCAACGATAGAGATGATCAAACAGGCTGGTTTCAACGAGTATTTCAACCCTCTTACGGGTGAACCAGCCGGAGCCAGCAACTTTAGCTGGACGGCGGCGCTCATTATTGATCTTCTAAAAAACTAGTTGTCCCCATCGTCAGCCGGTCGATCAAGCAATAGTGGTTCTACACTAGCGTCAATGCCGGTTATTTTAACTACGTCCTTGTCGATTTTGCCCAGCTCTTTGTAGGTCGTATTAAAGTGTCCCACGGTTGTTCCCAGCGAATTACCAAGTTTTTGCATATAGCCATTGTGGGCAATCAAATGCTTGCCTAGCTGCTCAATGTTTTTTTGGATTTTTTCGGTATCGTTATGAATCTGCAGCGAACGCAGGCCTTGAACGATAATTTGCAGCATGGCTGCCAATGTGCTGGGCCCGACTATTGTGACTTTCTTTTCAGCCGCCGCGTAATGCATCAGATTGCGGCCGGACACCCCGCCCAGACCAATCTTGTTGGCCAGTAGATCGTAATAAATGGCTTCGCTCGGGATAAACATCAGGGCTTGGTCAAGCGTGCCCTTGCCTGGCTTGATGTATTTGGATGTTTCGTCAATACGCTTCTTGAGGTCTTCTTTGAAGGCTTTTTCCAGAGCTGGCCGGTTCTCGGCCTTGGCTTCGACCAAGCGATTATAGTTTTCCAGGCTGAACTTGCTATCTATCGGCAGCACTTTGTCATCGAGCTTGACCACTGCATCCACCACCATGCCCTCACCTAGCTTGTACTGAAGCTGAAAAGTCCCTGGCGGCAGCATGTCTTTTAAGATTTGCTCCAGGTAGTACTCGCCCAGTACCCCTCGCTGTTTGGGGTTTTGCAGAACGTTTTGCAAAGTTTTGAGCTCGGCGGCTACGTCACCAACGCTTTTGTTGGTCTTGTCCAGCTCGGTTAATTTTTGGGTTACATCGGCGATAATTTTGGCACTGGATTGGAACTGAGCAGCCATCTGTTTAT
>CAYMBM010000034.1:0-6739 GCA_964388705.1 uncultured Candidatus Saccharibacteria bacterium | reverse complement strand
GTGTTCCCGGCTTGATTTGTGGCAAGCGTACGAGCTGTTTTCTCATCTGAAACTCCAACAAATTCATCACCAAACTCCGGTAACGACTTAAAGCCCGTCAATATTACAGGCGTTGATGGCAAAGCCTCTTTTAATTTCTTGCCGGTAGTTGATTCCAAATTTCGAATCCTGGCATATGTTGTACCAGCCACAACAAAGTCGCCGGCTTTTAGTGTCCCGGTCTCTAATAAAGCAATCGCTACTGGGCCTCTGCCCTGTTCCATATGGGCCTCAATTACCAGACCACTCGGTGGCACATCAACATCGGCCCGTAAGTCCTCCACATCGGCCACCAGTAAGATCATTTCCAGTAGTTCAGGTATGCCTTTGCCAGTTTTGGCTGAAACTTCCACAACCACAGTATCTCCGCCCCACTCTTCAACCAACAAATCTTGCTCCGACAATTGTTGCTTAATGCGATTAATGTCTGATCCTTCTTTGTCGATCTTGTTGATGGCCACAATCATTTTGACGCCGGCTTTGCGGGCAAAGCGAATTGCTTCAATGGTTTGCGGTTTTATACCGTCGTCCGCGGCTACAACAATGATCACCACATCGGTGAGCTGAGCACCGTGTTCCCGAAGGGCAGCAAAGGCTTCGTGTCCAGGGGTATCCAAAAAAGTAATTAGTCGACCAGCACTTTCAACCTGATAGGCCGAAATATGCTGCGTAATACCACCAGCTTCGCCTTTGACCACCTGAGCACCACGTATGGCATCCAGCAAGCTTGTTTTACCATGATCAACATGTCCCATTACGGCTACTACTGGCGGACGAGTCTGGGCCTTAGCACTTGCCTGGTGTTTCGCTCGAGGGGTTACTAGCTGTTCATCCTTTTTGGCTAGTTCGGTGTCAAGACCAAGTTCACTGACAATTATCTGGGCAGTATCAAAGTCAATCCGTTCATTGACCGTAACCATGACCCCATTTTTCATTAGTTCGGTAATCAACCGCGTGACCGGAATCATCAACTGTTCGGCAAGATCGCCGACCGTGATTGTGCCTTCGATTTCGATGGTGGTAGCCACAGTTGTTCATCCTTTCTCTGAGACGTTACTTGGCGTCTTTTAGACTAAGCGCTATTTTACGGCCTTCGGTATCGATATCCAGTACCTTGAATTTCTTCTTCTCGTTCAATTGAAAAATCTTTTCTGGATCAACGCCGTCTTCATTACTCATTTCCGATACATGAACCAAGGCCTCGACGGCCGGGCTAAGTTGGACAAAGGCGCCAAATGGCGTAATTCGTGTCACCTTACCTTCTACAACATCACCCTTCTTAAAGGCTTTTACTTCATTAAGCCAGGGGTCCTCACTCATTTGCTTTAGACTCAAACTGAGCCGATCTTTGTCAATGGCAATGATTTTAGCCTTGATAGTTTGACCAGTTTTGACATATTCGCGAGGGTCTTCAACGCGCTCCCAGGAAATTTCGGAAATGTGAACTAGGCCTTCAATGCCATCAACATTTACAAAAGCCCCAAAATCAATGACACCAGTCACAACGCCTTCTACTTCGTCACCAACCTTGAGCTCTGAAAAACGGGCGTGCATATCGTCTTTGACGGCCTCTTTTTCAGAGAAGATAAGTTTATTATCTTTGCGACTAACATCTAGAATTCGGACCCTCAAGACTTGACTGATCAACTGATTTAATTTCTGAAGGATCTCGTCCTTATCGGCTCCAGAAACTCGTGGATAGTGTCCGGCTGCCAGCTGAGAAACCGGTAGGAAACCTCGGATACCTTCCATTTCGACCAATAAACCGCCACGATTGGCATCATAAGGTGAGATTTCAATAATATCTTGACTTTCAAATAGCCTTTGCAGTTCGTCCCAACCACGATCTTTGGCTGCTCGGCGCATGCTGAGTAATGCATAACCCTCATCCATCTCTGGGTCAACCACGCTGGTAACTACTGTCTGACCTTCCTCGATTTGTTGGCCTCGGCCAATTTCACGACGCATAACAACACCTACGCCACGAGCACCCAAATCAATCCAGATTTCATGTTTGCGTACCGAATTTACAACGCCTTCTACGACGTCACCGGCCTTTAATTGCTCAACGTCACTAGTGGCCAATAGGTCGTCCATGGTGACAGTACTAATCTTTGACATGCTAACTCATGCCTCCTTATAGTGTATTCCTCGAAGCAGTCAATCTGCTTGTATGGTTAAGTACATTATATCTGTTATTTCTCTTAAGGTCAAAGGGTTCTTGCGTCCAACAATATGCTACACTTGAGATTATGATTGGGGCAGTTGATATTGGGGGTACCAAGACGTTGGTGGCAGTTTTTAACAGTCATGGAGAGATTGTTGAGGAGCAGCGTATTCTGACCAATCAAGACTACGACATTTTTTTATCCGATCTACGTGAAGTTGTTAACAATTTAACAACAAAAGATTTTGCCAAAGTAGCCGTTGCTGTGCCAGGAAGACTAGATAGACAAGAAGGAATGGCCTTAGGTTATGGAACCCTCCAATGGAAGCCAGAGCCAATTGTTGCTGACCTTGAACCTATATTCCATTGCCCGGTACTGATAGAAAATGACGCCAAACTGGCTGGGCTTTATGAAGCTAATAATATCAAACATGATTTTAAAAATGTACTTTACGTAACAATAGGCACCGGTATTAGCTGTGCTCTTATCACAGACGGTAATATTGATCCGGCTTTGGAGGATAGTGAGGGTGGCCAAATATTGGTTGATTTTGGTGGACGCCCAAAACAGTGGGAAGACGTGGCTTCCGGGAAAGCTATTGTCCGACGATTTGGCAAAAAAGCTGCTGAAATTACTGATGATTCTGCCTGGAAACGTATCTCGCATGATATTAGTTTGGGACTACTGAGTTTGATCGCCGTTACCCAGCCCGAGGTCATTGTGATGGGAGGAGGTGTCAATACCAACTTTGAAAAGTATATTGATTACTTAAAAAAAGAGCTCAAGAAATACGAAACTCCCCTGGTACCTATTCCGCCAATTAGAAAAGCCAAGCGACCAGAAGAGGCAGTCATATACGGTTGCTATGAACTGACAAAGGCTCATCATGCAAACACTCATTAAACAGCTTCAATCATTGGTTCAAGGCGTCCAGTTTAGTGAAGGAGAGGTGTTTTGTTGGTCGCCGGCTACTGCTACCATTAGTTACCAGATCGGCAGTCAAGATAGCCAGATTGGCCGCTGGTCGCTATTGCATGAAACCGGTCACGCTTTGCTTGGTCACTGGGACTTTGTGTCAGACATTGATCTGCTACTCATAGAAGTTAGTGCTTGGGAAAAAGCTAAAGAAATTGGCAAAAATGTGGCGATCACTATAGACGAACAACATATTCAGGACTGCATTGATACCTATCGAGATTGGCTCCACCAACGAAGCACCTGCCCTCGTTGTAGTTTGGTCAGCTTGCAAGTCAGCTCCAAACAATATCATTGCCACAATTGCGGCAGTAACTGGTATGTGACCGCCGAGCGATTTTGTCGACCATATCGTTTAACTAAAACCAATACAAAAAAGCCGCTGACAAAGCATAACGCCCTGACAACGACTTTCTTGTAAAAGACCCGCTTAGGCCTTTTTAGTTCGGCGAGAAATACGACCGCCTTTAGCACCGGCAATGCGGGCTAATTCACGGTTGGCGTAAAAGCCGCCAGTGCGACCCATTTTGCCGCCCTTTGCACCGATTTTTGCGTAAAAATCAGCGCCGTATTTCTGCTTGTTTGTAGCAGCGGCTGCTTTGCCGCCAGGTACTGTTCCAGCCATATTGGCCTCCTTATTTACCTTCTCCTCGACCGATACAAAAAGAGTCCTCCTTGCGGAAAACCCTCTTGTATTCTTTCGAATACGCTTATGATAGCATCATATCCCGCTCATGTCAATAATATTAAGGAGTGGGATTGAATAATTATAAAAAGCTGTGGATAGACTACTTGCAAAGTCAAGCATAAGGTGTACGCTACTAGGCAGGGTAATATTATGCCAGGTTTTGAACCCGGTGAACCAACACCAGAAGACACTGAAAGAAAAATGAAACTCGGTCGAAATGGAGACCGTCGAATTATTGGTATATGGCCTGCCTTAGCTCGAAATGCCTTAAAAGATCTACCCCTCCCTCCTGGAGACGTTCATGATGGCTTCGCCTTACCAACAGTTATATTAGATAGGGATGGCAGCATGGTGCTTGGCTTTCCTCGGGAGGTTTTTAGGTCAACCGGACCAGTTGAAGGAAGCTCACCAGAACCAGATGCATTTGTGGAATATGCCGACGGGCTGGCCTCGGCAATTGGCCATGTCGGTTTAGACCCAACTGTTCGCACAGTTGGCGTTAACCCAATGTTTGAATCTGTGTAGTTTTGATCTTAGTTATCATCATTTATAATCGTGTGCAATGACTAGAAATGACATTATCACCAAGGTTAAGGCTTTAAAGCTACCAAAAAACTCCTACGTGGTCTTTGGCAGCTGCCCCATGGCAGCAGCCGGTATCCGCGAGTCAAGTGACATAGATATGCTGGTTTCGGAGGAAGTTTTTAGTCGTTTAGAGAAAGCTGGTTGGCAGAAGGTAGATAAAGGCCCGCAAGATAAACCGCTTGTACATGATGACTTTGACATACATCGTGATTGGAGTTTTAGCCCACCCTACAATCCAACACTAGAAAATCTTTTATCAACGGCCACGGTTATTGATGGTGTGCCCTTTGCATCACTTAGTGAAGTCCGCAAGTGGAAGGTTGCCTCTGGCCGCCCCAAGGATATTATTGATATAAAACTCATCGATCAATACCTTCAAGGTCTCTAAGTTTTAACAAAATATTTACTGTTATACTGAGCTTATGGATTGGGTGTATTACTCACTAATTGCTGCCGTTGGCTTTGGTATCATCCCCTTGCTCTTAACATATCTTTCTCATAATAAAATCAGCCCGTTAATTATAGGTGCATGGTTTTGGTCTCTGACGGCCTTATTATTTATTGTAAGTAGTTTATTAACTGCACGAAAAGAACTAAAAATACCAAATTCCTCGATTAAGTGGTTTGTGCTGCTAGCGATTGTCGCTGTTATAACCAATTACTTTTCAGTGAAAGCTTTGCAGGTTGGCCCAAATACTGGATTGGTGCGATCAATCCAGGCATCTGCTGTTATTGTTGCTACCGCAGGCGCTTATTATTTCTTTCATGAAACAGTTAGTGTACGTGCCGGCATTGGAGTTGGTTTGATAATTCTTGGCATAATTCTGATAGTAAATAAATAACCGTTGCCGTCCCTACTGCCAAACCCAAGTTGTTAACTTAATAAGCTTGCGTAAACCTTACTGCAGGCAGACAATCATTTTGAAGGAGGAACGTATGCCAAAAACGGATGAGTGGAGTATGAAGCACCATAAAATCGACAAACCAAAGGATGATAGCGAGTATTTGGAACGAATGAGTCGAGTGATTTTAGCCTCCGGGCTAAATTGGCAGATGCTGGAGAAAAAATGGCCTGGTATCAAGAAGGCTTTTGGCAATTTTGACATCAATAAAGTTGGTAAATTCCTCGAGCCAGAAATTGAAGAACTGATGATGAACCCTGATGTTATTCGGAACCTAGCTAAAATCAGAGCCATTGTAGCCAACGCTAAAACCATGCAAGATTTGCAGAAACAACACGGTTCTTTTGCCAACTATCTTGCAGGGCTCAACAAGGCCGGTGGCGAAGACATGATAAGAGATCAACTCAGTAAACAGTTTGCATTCTTAGGTAAAGGTACCACCGTCATCTTCTTATTTGCAGTTGGTGAAAAGTTGCCCAAAGCCACTGCCGAGTGGCAAGCTAGACATCAGTAAGTTTCTGAACGGGTTATACTATTAGGGATGAATCAGGTAGACAAAGTAGCCACCCATATCAACGCCTATCACGACTGGCGTGGCGACCGACTGCGTGAGCTACGCCAGCTTATCAAGGACTCCGCACCGCAGTTACAAGAGGACTTTAAGTGGGGTGTGCCGGTTTGGACACACAATGGTCTGGTCTGTGCTATTTCCGGTTTCAAAGATCATGTTAAGTTCAACTTTTTCAAGGGTGCCTACCTGCCCGACCCCAATAAACAATTCAATTCTGGCCTTGACTCCAAGGAACACCGTTCGATCAATTTTGCTCAAGCAGATCAAATCAATAAGCCGGCTATTAAACAGCTCATTTTGGATGCAATAGCCCTGAACAACCGATGAAAAACTATAGTAGCGTTGATGAATACATCGCCACTTTTCCTAACGACGTTCAGGTTCTTTTGAAGCAAATGAGGCAGACAATTAACCAAGCTGCACCAGAAGCAAAAGAAAAAATTGCTTATGGTATCCCAACATTTACCTTGCATGGAAATTTAGTGCATTTTGGCGGTTTCAAAGACCATGTCAGTTTCTTCCCTGGCGGTGTTGTAGAACTATTCAAAGACAACCTTAAGAGTTACAAAACTGCCAAAGGTACCATTCAGTTTCCACTTGATAAACCCCTCCCGCTTAATCTCATTCGCAAAATTGTGACATTCAGAGTTGCCCAGAACTCTGCTCGCAAAAAATAATCAGAATCTCTATTGTTTTTTATCACTCAAGAGTAAAATCCAGTTATGGCTAGAAAAATTTTAACTGACAGGAGGTGGTTATTTTTTATAGCTTTTGTCGCTCCCATTGTAGTGTTTGTTTTATTTGTGAAAGC
>CAYMBM010000033.1:0-6880 GCA_964388705.1 uncultured Candidatus Saccharibacteria bacterium | reverse complement strand
CAAACAACTCGCGAATCGGAGTGAATAAACCAGTATAGGTGGCCGGATTAGAGCGTGGCGTTCGGCCAATCGGTGATTGATCGATAATGATAGCTTTGTCTAAATGTTTGATGCCATCAATGTCATCGTGGCGACCGGGTACGCTATTGGCCCGCATTAACCTAGCCGATAGCTCTTTTGCCAGAATATCGTTAATCAAACTGGACTTGCCCGAACCAGACACCCCACTAACTACCACCAGCTTGCCGAGCGGTATATCAACCGTAATGTTTTTGAGGTTGTTCTCTTTGGCTCCCCTAATAATTAAAGCTTTGCCGCTGCCGGTCCGTCGTTTCTTGGGCATCGAGATAGTTTTCTCACCTCGCAAATACATACCCGTTACGCTGGCTTTACTCTTAGCAACTTCGTTTGGGCTACCAGAAGCAATAATGTGGCCGCCATGAATGCCGGCTCCTGGACCAATGTCCAATAAATAGTCAGCTGTTCTGATAGTCTCTTCGTCGTGTTCAACCACGATCACAGTGTTACCAAGATCACGCAAATGTTTGAGCGTACCAATCAGTCGGGCATTGTCCCGCTGATGCAAACCAATTGACGGCTCATCCAGCACATATAGCACACCCATAAGCCCAGAGCCAATTTGGGTGGCCAGCCGAATGCGTTGGGCTTCACCACCCGATAAAGTCACGGCACTGCGGAGCAAACTCAGATAATTTAGGCCGACGTCTTGCATAAATTTTAGTCGGGCATTGATTTCTTTAAGGATCTGTTTGGCAATCGTTGTCTCTTTGTCGTCTAGTTTGATCCCCGTGAAGTAATCGGCTGCTTCGTCAATCGACAAACCGCAAATATCCATAATTGATTTGTCTTTTATGGTGATGGCCAACACTTCAGGTTTTAGGCGCAGACCATGACACTGATGACAAGGTCGCTCGCGCATGAAACGCTCGATATCGCGGCGCATAAAGTCACTCTCGGTTTCCTTATGACGGCGTTCGAGGTTGGGAATTACACCTTCGTACGTAGTCTCAAATGAACGACCCAGGCCAAGGGTGACTCGATATTTTTCGGCGCCTGTTCCGTACAAAATTCGTTCCAGATCTGATGGTTTTAATTGACTGGTTGGCACATGCAAGCTAAAACCATATCGATCAGCCACGGCTTGCATTTTTTTGGTGTACCAGGCATCGGCGTTGATTCGATTAAAAGGACGGATGGCCCCCTCGGCAATGGTAAGTCGGCCGTTGGGAATGACCAGTTCGGGGTCCACTTCCAGGCGAGAACCCAATCCGGTACAGACAGGACAAGCACCAAACGGGCTGTTAAAGCTAAACGTCCGAGGCTCTAGTTCAGGGATATTGACATCAGGGTGATCAACACAGGCATACATTAAGCTAAATTCATGTAGTTGATCATCATCGGCATTAAGCACCCGCAACCGACCATCGGCTAAATCGAGCGCTTGTTCCACGCTTTGGGTTAAGCGACCACGACTGTCCTCATTGTTTATGAGACGATCGACAACTACCTCAATGGTATGTTTGAGCTTTTTATCAAGCTCCGGGAATTCATCCAGAGCATATACAACACCGTCTACCCGAGCCCGAGCAAAGCCAGCCCGCTGAAACTGTTCGGGAACATGTTCAAAGGCGCCCTTTTTATCAATCACTACAGGAGCTAAAATCATTAGTTTGGCGTCAGTGGGCAAAGCAACCACTTGGTCGACAATAGCTGTCGACGTTTGCCGGGTGACTGGCTGGCCACATACCGGACAATGAGGAACACCAATACGGGCAAATAATAACCGTAAATAATCATAGATTTCGGTGACGGTCGCCACCGTCGACCGAGGATTTCGGCTGGTGGATTTCTGATCAATGCTAATAGCTGGACTGAGACCATCAATCTGATCGACATCCGGTTTTTCCATCAAGCCTAAAAATTGTCGGGCATAAGCACTGAGTGATTCAACGTAGCGGCGTTGGCCCTCAGCATAAATTGTGTCAAAAGCCAGACTTGACTTGCCGGAACCCGATAGTCCGGTGATAACCACCATTTTTTGTCGTGGGATGGTGACGTTAACATTTTTTAAGTTGTGTTCACGAGCACCTTTAACGACAATAGCATCCATACATTTACCTCTTAACACTGTCTAAAGTCGCTTGATTATACCTGAAAACGCCTGGTTTTTCCAGTCCTAGGCCTGGACAACCTGCAACTTTGGCCACAAATATGCTAGTCTGGAGTGGTTATGAAAAAGCGAGTGGCTATTCAGGGACAGCAAGCCTCATTTCATGATATTGCTGCCCAGGAGTTTTTGGGCGGTGATTATGATATTGTCTCCAATGATACATTTACCGACACTTTTCGAGCTCTACATAATGGTCAAGCTAACCTGGCTATTGTTGCTATTGAAAACTCGTTGTTTGGCTCCATCAATGATGTTTATGATCTACTCATCAAAGATAAGTGCTGGATAATTGGTGAAGTGTATTTGCGTATTTCACAGTGTCTGATTGGTCTACCTGGTACGCGACTAGAGGATATAAAAGAAGTACATTCGCACCCAGTGGCGCTTGCTCAATGTGTCGATTATCTTGATAACGTACTGCCCCATGCCGAGCGATTTGAAAATCATGATACGGCCGGTAGCGTTGCCGCCATTAAGCACTGGGGTGACACCACCAAGGTCGCTATTGCCAGTGCCGCTGCAGCCAAACTACATGATTTACCTATCCTGGCCGAGGAGATCGAAACTCACGTCCAGAACTATACCCGGTTTGTAGTGCTGCAAAAACAGCTGACTCAGGTGAAGAATGCCAACAAGACGTCACTGGTACTTCAAACCGATCATGCGCCGGGAGCTTTGTACCGTGCCCTGGGTGCTTTTGCTAAGAACGACTTGAACCTGACAAAACTGCAGTCGCGGCCGATTGTTGGTAAACGCTGGCATTATATATTTTATGTGGACGTTAACGACCACTACCAATCAACTGCTATGAAGACCGCCCTTTCAGAACTAGAAAAACAGGGCTGCAAGACAACTCTACTGGGAAGTTATCCGGCTGGCGCCAACTAGAATAAGTGTCGAAAGGCTTCAAACGTAACCGCACTGAGCCCCAGAATTACCCCAATACCTATCAGCCCAATCAAGCATCCCGTTAGAAAGATCAAAACGTCACCTAGTATAAGAGCCAGAGCTATCGTAACAACCCCCATAGCCGGAAGAGTATCGAGTCCAGAAAACGGTATGGCAATAAACGCAAAAAACGAAAATATCAGGATAATAACACCAGCTAGTCTCAAAAATAGTCGTTGCTCCAACAGTAGTGACAACCGGGGTCGCGAAAATCGCTCAAACCAACGAACGCGTCGCTGGATAAAGGGAACGGCTTTATCGAGCGTGCGACCACCCAAACTACGTTGCAAAAACAATTTTGGTAGCCATATAGTTCGCCGACCCGCAATGAGTTCTAGGGCCAGTAACATAGTAATGATTTCAAATATGTGGGTCACACCGCCGGTTGGCAACGGCAAGGCAGGTAGGAACATCAAGAGTAATATGGTAATAGCAAAACTTCTTTCACCAAATACCCGCGAGAGATCGCCGAGCGTTTTGACTCTGTTAGATTTAAGCCAATCACCTAACTCATCACTAAATGTATGGGCCATAGCATCATGGTAGCCTAGCGTCGACCAAAAAACCACCTAAGGCATAAGCATTAAATAATATAGTTGCATGTTATACAATTATATGTAACAATGCCTTCATCTAACTTCGGTGGCAAACATGCTTCAATTTATTGTTCTTGGCCTTATCCCTGGAACCCATATCGTTATAACTTTCTTTGGCGTTTTGGGATTGCTGGTATTTATTATGGGCGGCGTCACTGCCCATGTCATGGCTCACGATCTATTTTCTGAACCGGAAGCTGCTCCAAAGTCGACTAAAATTAAATCAACAGCGATTTAATCATCCGAGCTTGGCATAACACTTTGTCCGTAGAGTTCTAACTCTTCCAATAGGTAGCGTTTTTGGGCTGTTAGTCCTGATCGTTTTTGAAGCTCAGCCAGTCGGTCAAAGTATTTTACTAAACGACTCTCTCGTTTGCCCCCTATTAAGCGTCGATGTCTAAATTGCTCCCAGTGACGTCGGTCGTCGGTCGACAGATTAGAAGGAAAATTGCGAGCTTTGTACAGGGGCAAAAGAGCCGCTAATCGGTCATCGTGAAACACGACCTGGAGTTGACTCAGTTGCTCAGCATTTGCTTGGGCCACGAGACGCATCTGCGGTTGATCAACTTTCGGGACGAATGCATCATAGAGCTGAGCATCAGCATCGAGTTCATCAATTACCATTGATGATTGACGAGCGTTTTCCATTAGCTCCAGCGCGGCCAGCACCGGTTTAGCCAGGTCCAAACTTTGTAATTTGGCAAAGTTGTCCATAACATGATCAAGTGGAAGCTGTAACCGCTTTTGACTGGCTTTGTCTAAAACTTGCAAGGGAGCAACCGCTGGACAACGGTTAAACTGCAGGGTTTTTACTGGCAAATGCCGTCCGGGTTCATCCCAACGACGCTGCCAGGCTTCAGCCAGCTGCTGGGGAGAAAGCTTGATGAAATCTGTGGGATCGTTGCGTAAATCAAAAACCAAAACGCCCCGCCGAGGATGCTCAGCCAGCATTGCTACTACTGTAGTTTTTTCCCATTCACTACTGTATTTTCCTGAGGTATAAATGAAGGGCTGGCCAGCCTGTACTAGTTGGGTAACGGCTTTTTTGTCACGTAAGCGTAATAGATAATCAAATAGTTTTGGTTGCTGAGCTCGAATCATAGAAGCCACAGCCATAACTGCTTTAACGTCACCAAGGGCATCGTGAGCATCATAATGAGAGATGTTATTAACACTGGTCAAGAACTCCAGACGATTACTTGGTTTGCCACTGAGATCGAACGGCCAGGTAATGCCAGCCGGTCGCAAGGCACGCATCATCCTTACGACATCGAGTAAATCCCAACGACTTCTCCCATCTTGCCATTGCCATTCGTAGGCATCATAAAAATTGCGGTAATGCAAAAACCGCATGAATTCATCATCAAAGCGCACATTGTTATACCCGACAAAGATGGTTCCTGGGGTGGCAACCTCTTGATGAAACAACCTCAGGAACTCCGCCTCACTCAACCCTTCGGCCAGAGTTTTTTGAGGTGTAATTCCAGTAACCAATATTGCATCAGGGTCAGGCAGAACGTCTTCGGTTAACTTTATATACACATTATGGGGTTTGTCCATTGGCTTGAGGTCCAATGTTGTTCGCTGGCCACCAAATTGCATAATGCGGGCCTGGCGCGGATTAAACCCACTGGTTTCCAGATCATAAAAGTAAAACGATTGGTTCATGTGCTATCGAGTATAATACCAACCATGCCCAGCTTAAAACTGATGACCTGGAATGTTTTATACAGCGAGAAGGCCGATAACATCCTAAAACTTATAGCTAAGGTCAAACCAGACATTATTTGCTGCCAAGAAATTACCACTAACTCACACATTAACCGTGATCGAAACGTTCCTGAAGAACTGGGCCACCTACTCAATGGACAATATGTCTACCAAGAGGTGTTGACAGCCATGGAGAACCACCCCGGCAGCCTTGGTAACGCCATCATAAGCAAATTTCCAATTATTAGCAGCCGACAAGCTTTTATACAAAGAGGTGATTCGGATATTGATTATAGTAAACAAAACCGAGGTTATGTTGAAGCAAGAATTCAACTCGATAACCAACGCGTAATTACCATCGGCACAACCCATCTATCATACACATCCCGATTTGTTATAACACCAGACAGAAATAATGAAGCGGCTAAACTCTATCATGAAATCAGTAACAACACTGATAACTTCATGATTACTGGTGATTTTAATGCTGCGCCCGATTCCTCAATAATTCAAGAAATGGAGAAGATGTTTGTTTCAGCGGGTCCAGCCTACAATCAGAACACATTTACAACAAAACCTTTTAATCACGACGGATTCATCGTAAATAATTTAGAGTGGCGTCTTGATTACATCTTTGCTTCAAAAGACATCAAGATTGTGAACTGCAAAATTATAAGTACTGATTTCTCAGATCATTTACCAATCGTTGCGACAATCGATATTTAATACTCAATCGAACCAATCTGGCCAATAGCCACCCTTTGACCTGGTTTTACGCCCCTACGTTCTAGTTCGCGCAGGATACCCATTTTTTTCATGATGTCACGCAAGCGTTGTACTCCTTGATCGTTAGAAAAATCAGTGCGTGCCGCAAAACGTTCAATTTTACGACCCGTCACCATAAAGCCCAGTTTTGTCGGTGTTACATGCCAGGAAGGATCCTCGGCCAGTCTAATAACTGGGAGGCTTGGCTTACTGGTTTTTTCAGCCCGGGTTTTAACTACCAGTTTTTTTAAGGCATATAAAAGCTCGGCGGTGCCGGCTTTACTCTGGGCAGAAATAGCAAAAACCGCTGTCTTTTTAGGAACAAATTGTTTTAGTTCAGCTAGCCGCTCCTGAATAATATCGTCATCCAGCCCCTCACTTTTCGTCAACACCACCACCTGTGGCCGCTTGGTCAAATCGATAGTGTAGGCCTTTAGCTCAGCCTCCACTGTCTCATAAGCAGCATGCAAATCAGTACTATAAATGTCGATGAGATGAACCAGGACTGCTGTACGCTCCACGTGACGCAAAAATTCATCACCCAGTCCCTTGCCCTGGCTTGCTCCTTCAATCAACCCGGGAATATCGGCCACTAAAATACTGGTAGCTTTATCAATATCAACCATACCAAGATTTGGTGTCAATGTGGTAAATGGGTAGTCGGCGATCT
>CAYMBM010000032.1:0-6888 GCA_964388705.1 uncultured Candidatus Saccharibacteria bacterium | reverse complement strand
GAAAAACTAAGAGTCGTGATATAGAAAGGTCTGATGGAACTTTCAAATACACCTATGATGGTCTGGTCTGCGGCATAGGTACCACTGACATCAATCTGAAATGGCATTTCAACCGGCGCTGGCTTATTACTCGACTGCGTTTTTGCCTGATTAACTTCGTCGTCTGTACCGGTAATACCGTTAATTTTCATGTTGTTCTGCGTCAGTAATTTTTCCAGACTAGCCGTTAGAGCTGGAAAATCGTATTTACTTGGCAGGGCATCGAGGACAATTTTGGCATTATCACCATCTTTGTCAGCGGTGCCGGCTGGATTGCCACCAAGAACATTGGCTGTCGTGCTGACAAAATCTTTATATGAATTCATAAGATTCTGTGTGGTAGCCAGATTTGCCTTTAACTGGTCTCGAGCTTGGACCTTTTTTGTTAAAACTCGCGACTGATAGGCGCGCTGACTTAATAAGGCACGACTAGCTACCAATGAAAAAACAAAAATAAAGGAGCTAATTGCCAAGGCACCAACAATTACCGAATTGGTTTTGTTGATTTGTAGTCGTTTAGATGAAGAAGTAAATGCTGCCATAATCGCCTCTACTGACCCGTACTATTAGTTGTTGGTGCAAATAAGTCAGATGGATGTTCAGTTTCGGATCGAGTTGTAACAATCTTGGGAACGTTAAGCGCTATCGTATTGGCACTATTAAATATTGCGCTGTCAAAGTCAAGACTAACGGTAAAGCTAGCGGTTGGACCACTGCGAGAAAAACTGGCTAGAACCACGTTTGAAAAGGCACTTGGTGCCAGCTTCCACTGCGATTGCCAGTGAGCCCCCACCCCGGGCTCATTGTCATTACTAGCCGTAGCGTCTGTAGTACCAACGTAGCTAACATTATTATGTGCAACCAAATCATTGAGTTTATAGGATGTTCCACTTTGCCAATCACCTTTGATGGCACCAGTTGTATAAGTTGTAAACTTCAACGTGTCAACAAACTTATTAACCGTACTAAGCTCATCAGCCGAACCAGTAAATGTTAGCGTATGCTGATCAAAATCAATATCCAACTGAGAAATCTTCACTTTGTCTGGCACAATTTGCTTAAGATAGGTAAATAGGCGTGAGGTTACCGGTTTGCTGGCATGGAGTCCAGGTAAACTAATAAGCTGATTTTGTATAGTCAAAACTTTGTCAATGTCGGTTATCGACTGTAGCTTTGCGGAATTGGTCTGAATGTCATTGTTAACAGATTTCAGATATTGTTTCTGGAACACATCAACTGCCAAGAACAATAGCACTAGCAACAACAGACTGGCCCCAGACACAATAACAGCAACACTTAAAATTGCCCGTTTTAATCGCTGGGCTTTGATGAACTCAAGTTTTACATTTGGTAGTAAGTTAAACTGAATCATGCTTGCCTCTCTGCTAACCCAGCCGCAACACAAAAGTGATTTGAAGCTGCCAATAACTCATTTTGGCGATCAGCTGGATAAGCGACATTCCGCCAAGCATTACCAATCTCGACGTTCAGGCCAAATTTATTGGCAATATATAGTGGAAATTCCGGTAAGACCGAAGCACTGCCGGTAACCACCACCCGTTCAATCTTAGAGCTGACGTAACGAGTTTGGAAAAATTTAATGGACTTTTCTATTTCTAACATCAAGGTGTCTATGGTTCCGATGATGGAATTATATATCTGCCCCTCAAGTTTATCTTTGGCCAGACCAAACTTGAAGACGAACTGTCTGGCTTGATTTTCATCAATACTCAAATTCTGTACAACTGCTTTAATGATTGCTTCTGAACCAGTCGGAATAGCTCTGACCAGTCTGGGAGCTCCGTTCATACTGACAATTAGATTGGTGCCTTTGTCGTCTATATGTAATACCAATTGGGGAGCAGCATTTTCGGGTGCTAAGACTGCTCTGGTTAGGGCAATACTTTCAGGCTCAAAAGCAATTACATTGAGTCCGATTGATTCCAGCATATCCAATCGGCTCTCCAAATAATCATTGGTAATACTGGTGATCAGCACTTCAACTTTGGTTTTATCGGTTGGTGAATCGCCCAAGACCGACCAGTCAATTTTAGATTCAGCAACCGGGGTTGGAATAATTGAATCAGCCTGATAGTTTATGGTCTTTTCAATCTCATCTTCTTTGAGGCGTTCAATGTCTATAACAGTTGTAAACACCCTGCTGGATGGTAATCCAACCGCCACATTGCGGGTGGTAATACGAGCTTCGGTCAATAGTTCTTGAATGGCTTGTGCCAACTTTTGGTGATCGGCCTTGGAATCACTTAAAGCAATTTTAGGGTCAATCGGTATAAAGGCATAGCGACCCAGCGCCTTAACCTTGCCGGATCCGTGGAGTTCGACTAAGCGGACAGCGGTCGTGCCAATATCCAGACCCAAAAATTCAGACATTCCAGATAATAAACCCATGTACTATTTAGACGAGACAACCAAACTGACCATCCAGATTGAGCTCACCCACCCCCAATTTTAGTGATTTTTTCATTAGGAACATATTGTCCCGATTATAGCATAAGCATAACCTTGTCAAAAGGTAGTTAATCCCTGTGACTTACAATATGGGCGGCAGACTGGTTATAGCGTCATAAGCCGAGCTAGACGAACACAAGACATTAACCAATGAATCCTGGCAAATATTAGCCATGTAAATTTCCGGGCTTAGCCCAAATCGCTCGGAGGCGTTAGTGCTATTAAAGTCGCTGCCGGTTATGGGGTCATTACGCAGCGAATTGATAGTGCGATCCAGCACAATTTTTTGGGCAATAAAGGTGCCGTTAACTGTTAATTGTTTGTCATGACAAACACCATTATTAATAAAGTTCTTTTTGTAATCGGGTACGCTCGAGTAGGTATTAATTACTCCCTTAGGGTCAGTCGAATAATCAAGTCCGGCGCAGGTGTAAATGGTGCCGCCATGGCCACTGCCATCAATTCGTGGCTGAGCAATGTACACCCCGTCTAAATTATTCACTGCCGGGTCAATATAGATGTTACCGCTGACCACCAGGTAAAAGACCGGTATGCTTTCGGGATTTGCCCAAGTGGTGTTAGCATAAAAAATACCCGGGTTAATGGATACACCTCCCGGGTTACTAGGACCAATATAAGCATCACCATTAATAAATATGAAGCTATGGAAAATAGTACCGCCATTACCAAATCTACTACTAATACCGTTCTTCATGGCAATCCGCTGGAAACCCTTATAACAAGTAGTCCAAACGTCGTCATAGTCAATTATTCCGACGGAGTTACCTGTATCCAGAGGCAGTACTTTTGGCGCACCAGTATTTGTAACACATTGGTCAGGACCAGTGGAAGTAAAGGTATGCAGTGCATAGTAGTCCGTGATGCAGTTGGTGCCTCCGCCGCCAAAGCCCACACCACCAAAACCACCGCCCAATAGTCCTGATAATGCATTTACCGTTCCAGTCCCAGAACTAAGGGTATTAGAAAACGACAAGCCATACGGTGGAGCTGGCAATGACGCCGTGCTGTTGCGTATAGCATTTGGGAAGCCAGTTATCTGACCACCTACAAGGGCAGCAAACTGCGCCCCAGAGCCAGCCTGCCCGGAGGAACCACTCCTATAGTAGCCACTTAGGTCGGCAGTACCAGCAACGTTACAGCTGGCACTGCCGGTAAAGCCCCCGCCTACAAACACATCGCTGTCAAATATCTTGGTAAACGGTTTGTCTACTACAGGAGTACAAATCGCTCCGGTGTTGGCTATGGCCGGATCGCGGGTGCCAGTCCCTGCTACAAAATCACCGGAAGGTGTAAACTGAGCGCTGCTCCATTCTGTGGAGACAGCTATACAGACCTTGTCGCCGGTTTGCAGCCCTCCTGGAACTGCCGCTGGTGGGATTGGTCGGGTTTCTATAAGCTGATTATTACTATTCGTATAATCTTGCGTATCAGTCCAGTCAGTCGCCGGGCTCGGCACAGTAATGTCGTAGTCAGTTGCACCACGCCGAACAAAGTAACGTCTATCCACTGTGACATCATGAATCTTATTGGGTACGGTTCCGGGTATGTTGACATTTATATTGCTGGTAAACGTGGCGCTGGTGGGTGACTCATCGTCCGGACTAAGCGTTGGTGGTGGAGCGGTTGGTTGAATGGTCGTATCGAATAATTTAAGTGGCTGAGCTACACCAGAAACGTTACCGCAATATTTTTTAATCTCGTAAATAGGGGTTGTGCCGTCGGCGGGATCATAAAATACTATTGAATCTAAATTAGGCTCAGGTGAATCGTTTACGTAAAAAGCCACCGCTTCACCGTTGTTAAAGCCTAGACTATTCAAGTGAGGCTGCAAATAATTTATTGGAATAATCCAACGTACCCAGTTATTGGCGTTATATATTCTTACTATATTAGCCCATCGGTTAAAATTGGTCCGAGCAGCAACTAAGCCAGCCTCCCGGGGAGTCGGCGAGCCACCTTGAAAGGTCTGGCCACTAACACCTAGCATAGTTTCAATATAAAAGGCCGAGCCATAAATATGAGCTAAGTATTCTTGGCAGGTAGGATCAATAATCGCCTTGGCCTCACAGTTTAGACGACCATTATTACTACCGTTGCTATCCGGCCAGTATAACCACTGCTGAATCAGAGCAATAAAAGCCTCAGTGTTTTGGGCCCGTGTATTACTGCCAGTAATATTATCTTCCAGTAAACTTGTATTTGTGACGGGGTTTCGACCAAAAGTTTGTTTAAACGGCCCAAGTAACGGCATGTCAGCACCACTATAATAATCATGCCCTGCACAACGACCATCAACTTGTGTAGGTGGTGTTGCCGCTGGATTACAGGTATTATTTGGAGCTGGTAAATGGGTTGCTTGGGCTGCTGGTACTCTCAGCAAAAATAATGTGCCGGCCAGGAATGCAAACATAATAACAATCGGGGCTGGTAGACGTTTCACTTCAAGAACCGCCCTTTGCTTTATTTATTTCGGCTTGATAATTATCGACATCCAGTGACATACCAATGTCATTATATTTCTTGCGGTCGGTGATGGCCTTGTTCCAGTAATCGATTGCTCTGTCTTTTTGATTCAACTTGGCGTAATCCACACCCAGCCTGTCATAAATAGTAAATATGGCGGTCTTTGGCGGATAGATTTTTACTACTGCTTCGAGGTCAGCAATGGCCTTTTGCCAGTCCTTTTGAGTCTCATAAATAAATGATCGTAGTTGTAGTAATTTCATAGTTTGATCATTAGTGAGTTTGTTATTAAGCAGCTCGTCAATTCTAGAATGCGCTTGGTCATAACTCTTATTCTCGATGTTGGACTGGATGTTGCTGTAAGCCAGATTAAAGGAGCTTTGGGATATTTCCAGCTTCTTAACCGCCGGATTATGGACAACTGCCCATACAACAAAGCCACCGCCAATGATGACCAGAGTGGCAATAACAATCGCTATTCGTTTATGAGCTTTGGTGGTTTTAATAAGTCGCTGAACCCGGTGTTTCGGAGCCTTTGCAACCACTTCTTTGCCGTCAACCACGGCTTTTGTCTTGCCCACTTTAAATTTGGCCATCTTGAGTCTAATAATATCACAATAGCGTAAGCGTAATACAGACCACTGTCTCTGTTAGAGATTTTAGACTTCTTCGCTATCCACCAAGGTTTATAAGTCGTAGTATCCACGTGTTAGTTCCTCCATCTCAACAGCAATCTCGTCTGGTTGGGCATTGGCTATCTCGTTTTGTCGTGAACTTACAACATTAATATTCCGGAAAGACCCCGCATCAACCAGACCTTCTAATAACCTTCCTAGCTGTTGCTCGACTTCGTCTCCATAAATTACAAGATAAGCTTTGCATACATCTTCTATAGTTGGCTGATCCCCAAATTCAATAAAGCGGGCAGTCTTAGCCTGGTCTGAATCTAGGTTTACGGGGTCAACAATGGGAATACTTTTATTGCGTAATACTCCCCGTACCTCAACACCCCAGCGTAACAAGCTTCTTACGTATTTATCTCTCATTTCACGGTCGGGTTGAAGGAAATCGAACGTTAATAAAACGTCTTTGCCCCTGGTTTTAGGGCCAATTCTAAAGCGTGTGCGGCCATCCCGGGTCGGAAACAGCTATAGTACTTCTCCGTTCTCTCCTGATGGTTTTGGTTCTGATTCCTTCATAGCTATATTACACATTATTCCGTTGATAATTGTTCATTCTCCGCTGTTCACTGGACAATGAACAATGGAAAAGTACAGATCAGATAGATGGTTGGCGATGAAGCCAGGACACCGGAGGGGTGTGCGCAGAGGTCAAGCCGAAGCTTGAACCATGCGACTTACCACCCCTCCTAGGTGCCCGTGTCCCCCTGGTGGACTAGCTGTGACGACGCCGAAGCTTGCCACTGACCATGAACGCTGCACCGGTAGCCACAAACATGACCGCGAGCCATGTCAGCATCGTGGTCCTTGAGGCCCCAGTGAAGGCCAGCTTGGCCGGTATGAACGTCGTCGTGGTGAACCTGTCACCGTGCGGCGAAGGCGGCGGCGTGCCTGGTCCCGTGGTGGGAGGTGGCGGGGTGGTTGATGGACTGGTCGTCGGTGGTGATGTCGTGCCCGGTGTGGTGGTCGGAGGCGACGTCGTTGTCGGCGACGTTGTGGGCGGGGTGGTTGTCCCAGGCGTGGTGGTCGGAGGCGTGGCGGGTACGGGATTGCACCCGTTGTAGAAAACCGCTTGACCTGCCGCGTCCCAGTTCAACACGTGCCAAGTGCCCAGGTCGCCGTTGACGTACCTGTCACCGATGATGTCACCCCAGCCATCTCCTGCGGCCTTGACGGCCTGGAAGTTGGCTTCCGTTGGCGGGTTGGGCACCGGACC
>CAYMBM010000031.1:0-6921 GCA_964388705.1 uncultured Candidatus Saccharibacteria bacterium | reverse complement strand
CCACGATTCGTAAAGATTTACAAAATTCTGATTACCAGATATAAAAGGTGTAAAGTTGTACATTGTGGCTGTAGAACCATTGGCTACTGTTACTGAAGTACCGTCCTGGGTTGTGTAGGAACCATCATAATTCACTACCTGAGTACCGGGGTAACCACCGCATACGCTGGAGCTTGCTGATCTTTGTCTTAGGCCTGCAGTCATAGGACCTGAGTAACAAAAATATTCGTCACCAGTTTCGTAACCAACGTATCCGGTTAATCTGCCATAGGCTCTTTGTTCACCTAAGCGCAGTAACCATGTGCCCAGAGTTAGTTGCATACTAAACCCTTCATCAACAGCCGCACAGTAATTTGGGCAGCCATATCCCATGGCAATAGTCATACAACCACCGGAGTAAGGACAAGCAGTCGTACAAGGAGTTTTGGCGGATCCACAGGGGCTATTTTGGCTAGCTGAGGGATCTGGAGTATTAGAGTGACAACCAACACCCCCGGTTACAAGGCTTTGTTCCTTTTGCATAGTTGCCAGAATAACTTGAGGGTTAACATGGTAGAGTTGTGACGCATCATAAATAGCTTGGCCAGCTGTAACATTACCACCAAAAAGGTATCTAGCCTGCGAAGATGACCAGCCTTGTGGGTCAGGGGTTCTGAAACCATTGTTTGAGGCTATACAACTACTGCCAAAACCATTAATAAAGGAATCTATTTGTGCTGAGCTCCAGATTGTACTGTTCTCAAAATGGCTATCATCTATTATGTTGTTTGCTGAAAAGGCTGCACTGGCGTTAGAAGAACTGACGATCACGAACAAGGTAGATAAAAGTATAGAAAAAACTAACAAGGTCTTTTTAATACTCATGGCTGTACTTCCAGAGTCAATTGATCATTAGTGGTTTTTATTTGGCTACCGAAGCTCGCCACAGCGCTTATTGTCCAAGTACCTGGGCTTAATGTTTTTATGTTCCAGGACCAATAGGCTGTACCATCTCCTGATACTGTTTGTGAATCCAATTTTTTGACGGACTGGCCGTTAGTAAACTGTATATAACACGTTGCTCCAGGTGAAGTTGTACAGACGGATAATTCTTGATCTGAAGAGCCAGGATGATGGTTGCTTACAAAACTGCCATAAGGAGCAATCAGTGTGTTGTCAGTATTTGTTGGACTAGAGCCCGAGGTTGTGCTTTTGGGGTTGCTTGTTGTTGAGGAAGAACTAGGATTACCCGAGACGCTATTATTTTGGTTAGTACCCTGATTGTTAACAACAGCATGTGTACTAGGAATAGTAGCTTTATTGGAATGGTGTCGGAAGATATAAAGGCTAACGATGATAATTACAAGTAATAAGAGTACAAACCAAGTACTTTTTCGTTTCAAAAATTTCAAAGTTTTTCGCTTAAAAACCATGTCTTTATTTTACCAAGTTCTGCCTATAAACATTAGCACATTATTGTAAAAATATCAAGACTGCTAACTCCGCTGGTCCGGATAAATTAATCTTCTTGTGCCTAAACCCTATGTTGTTTGCTATTATCATTGGTGGAATGATTACAGTTATTATCGCTGGTGGCTCTGGCACCCGTCTGTGGCCCCTATCAACACCTGAATATCCAAAGCACCTGTTGAAGTTAACGGGTCATCGTTCGTTGGTTTGCTACACCTACGATCGGGCGCGAGCGATTAGTAAGCATATTTTTGTGGTAACAGAGGCTAGCCATGCTGATCACGTTAAAGAGGCCATCCCAGACCTACCTGAGGACGCTTTTATCATTGAGCCAGCCCGACGGGGCACGGCTAACTGCATTCTGGCAGCTCTTAATTACATCGACACCAAGGGCCTGCCCAAGGACGAAGCTATCGCCTTTCTGTGGGCCGACCACTATATCCGCGATACCGCCGGCTTTACCCGGTCTTTTAAGATAGCCAAGGCTATTGCTGAGAAAGAACAGAGAATTGTCTTAGTCGGCGCCGAGCCAACCTATGCAGCCACCGGTTTTGGTTATATTCAAAAAGATGGCTTGTTTGACGACAAAGGCTTGGTCTTCAATGTTGATTCATTCAAAGAGAAGCCCAGCTTTAATGTCGCCAGCAAGTATTTCCAAAGTGGTAATTACCTGTGGAACTGTGGTTACTTCGTTGGTTCGCTCCAGACTTTTTTACAGACAATGGAGAAGTCTGCCCCAGAGCTGTACAAAAACTACCAAGCCTTGCACGGGGCTAAAACTAAAGAAGAACGGACCAAAACTTATTTGAAGTTTGAGCCAGACTCAATTGACTATGCTTTGATTGAGAAAGTTAACAATCTACTGGTAGTTCAAGCTACCTTTGACTGGATGGACCTTGGTTCCTATGCCGATCTGCACAAAGCGGCCGACAGTGATGAGCACGGCAATCACGTTCATGGTGAAACCATAGAGCTCGATAGTGTAGAAAATTCTTTTATTCAAAATCATGAAGGCAAGCCAATAGCCGTAATTGGCCTGGACAACGTGGTAGTTATCAACACTAAACAAGGCATATTGGTAGCTCGAAAAGACCTAGCTCAACAGGTCGGTGAAGTCAGCAAAAGGTTCAAGAAAACTTAGGCGTGCTCACGGATCAGGTCAGTTACTTGCCGTACGAGTTTATCAAGTTCAGTCTGAGTTGTGGCCTCAGCGTTTAATCGTAACAGTGGCTCGGTGTTACTCGGTCGAACATTAAACCACGAATTTTTGAAGTTCACAGTCAGACCATCCAACCAATCTTGTTTGCCATCTTTGAAGGCTGCGGCCACTTGATCCATGACTCTTTGTTTGTCAGAAACCTCAAAGTTAGTCTCGGCAATTTGTACATAGGCCTTTCGAAACGGTGCTACGAGTTCAGATAAACTTTTGCCACTATCACTCAACAAAGCTAGCCCAACCAATGCCGCGATCAAACCACTATCAGCCATAAAGTTATCCTTGAAATAGTAATGACCGCTATGCTCGCCAGCAAAGATGGCTTTATGTTTTCGCATGTCACCTTTGATAAAGGAGTGCCCCACACGAGTTCGGACGGCTTTGCCACCATTTGACTCAATGGCCTCGATAGCTGCGCGGCCGCAGATAGCATTATGAAGAATTGTGGCTCCCGGATGTTTTTTCAAAAAATATTCAGCTAGCATAGCTGTCATTACGGTGCCACTAACTTGTTGGCCTTTTTCGTCAATTAAAAAGGCTCGATCACCATCTCCATCGAAGGCCACGCCACCATCCAAGTTATGCCGCCTAATCATTGCAATAATGTCTTGGAGATTTTCGATTTCAATTGGACTGGCGGGGTGATTGGGAAAGGTGCCATCAAGTTCAAAGTACATTTCTGTGATCTCAAAAGGAATGTAGGGTTCTAGCTCCGGAAAGATTTTGCCAGCCATACCGTTACCGGCATCAACTGCCAATTTCAATGGCCTCAATGTGCCGGCATTGATAAATGACAGTGCATGAGTAATCCAATCCTCAACCACATCTTTTTCGACGGCTGAACCTAGATTAAGTGTGGGTTCTAAATCTTTGCTAGCCAAATCACGAACTTCTAGTAGTCCCGAATCTTCACCGACGGGTTTGGCGTCTTCACGGCACAATTTGATACCGTTGTATTCTCCTGGGTTATGACTAGCTGTAATCATAGCTCCACCAGCAAGTTTGTAATGACCGGTAACGAAATAAATCATGTCACTGGTTACCTCACCTATATCCCACACATCTCGACCGACTGCTCGCAAACCACTAATTATAGCGTTGGCCAGTTCGTTGGAATCTGGACGCATATCTCGACCAACTGCTACAACTCCTGATTTTGGCAGCCATTTACCGAAGGCTGAACCAATTTGCTGAACAGATTCTTTGTTTAGTTCGCTACCGACTTTACCCCGGATGTCGTAAGCCTTGAAGATGTTTGTCGGTATAGTCATAACTTTATTTAGTCAGATTTTGCTGCCAACGCCAGGCGTCACCCAGGGCCTGACCCAAGTCTTTTTTGGCCTTCCAACCCAAAATTTTTGAGGCTTTTTTTACACTGGCATAAGTACTGACAATATCACCAGCCCGCCGGGGACCGATGATGTACGGAACCTTTTGTCCAGTAGTTTTTTCAAAAGTTTTGATGACCTCTAGAACGCTGCTACCCTTTCCTGTGCCTACATTACAAGTGTCATAAAATCCACCAGGCTTGTCGTTTATATATGCCAGAGCTTTAACATGAGCTTTGGCCAGGTCGACCACATGTATGTAATCTCTTATGCAAGTGCCATCGGGCGTGTCGTAGTCGTTGCCATACACCGTCAACTGCTGTCGTATGCCGGCGGCGGTTTGGGTCACGTAAGGGACTAGGTTAGGGGGAATGCCAATTGGTAGTTCGCCAATTAGTGCAGAAGTATGAGCGCCAATCGGGTTAAAGTAACGCAAGGAAATGCTCCTCAGTTGCTTACTGGCTTTTGCAGCATCTTGTAGGATCATTTCACATATTTGTTTGGTATAACCGTATGGTGACTCGGCTGATTTGACGGGTGCTGATTCATCAATCGGCAGTTTGTCTGGTTCGCCATAGACGGTGCAAGAAGATGAAAATACCAGATTTGGCACTTTTTGCTTTTCTAGTACCTGGAGCAACGTAATAAAACCAGCCACGTTATTGTCGTAGTATTTCAACGGCTGCTCTACGGACTCGCCAACAGCTTTGTAGGCTGCAAAGTGGATAACTCCGTCAACATTCTCTTTATTTATAAGCGCTATGAGCTTGGCTCGGTCTTGATAATCGTGCTCATAAAACGGCAAAGACCGGCCGACGATTTTTTGCAGCCGACCAAGCACCGACAGCTCCGAGTTTGCCAAGTTATCAACGATGACCGGCGAGTAACCACTGGCGGCTAATTCAACCACAGTATGCGAGCCTATAAACCCCAACCCGCCAGTTACCAGTATATTTTTCACTAATTACATAATAGCAAACGGACTAAACCTAAAGTTAGTTAAGTGCTGCAAGATCGGCTGAACTTAATTTGACTTTGGCTGCTGCCAAGTTAGCCTCTAAGTGCTCGATTGATAAAGTTCCTGGTATTGGCAAGATAGCTGGCGAACGCTGGAGCAACCAAGCCAAGCCTAGTTGTATCATAGTTATATGGTATTTGGTGGCCAAGCTTTTTAGTGTTCGCGTGTGAACTGGTGAGCCAATTCCACCAAGCGGGCGGTAGGGAATATAAACAATATTATTTTTCTCGCAGTAATCAACCATTTTGTCATCTTCGCGTTCAAGAACGTTGTATAAATTTTGGACAGATGCAATTGGTACAATCTTTCGAGCTAGTTCAAGTTGGTCAATCGTGACTTTAGACAAACCAATATGCCGGATTTTGCCCTCGTCACGCGCTTGTTTTAGAAAATTGACTGTTTTTTCCAATGACACTTTTGGATCAACCCGGTGAAGTTGATACAGATCAATCCTCTTAAGTTTTAGTCTCCGCAGGCTTGCATCTATAGCTGCTTTTAGGTGCTCTGGACTGGCATCGATATCGCTAGTCATGGATGCCAACATTGAACCTTTAGTAGCTATAACCAAACCTGTAGGATAGGGTGCCAGTGTTTTGCCAATTGTAGTTTCGCTTGCTGAATCTGCGTAAACATCAGATGTATCAATAAAGTTAACACCCAGTTCAACCGCTCTTTTTAATAATGCCCTGGCTTGATCGGTGTCGGTAATGCGGTTTGTGCCCAGTCCAAGCCTGTTGACAGTCAGGTCTTCACCAATCGTAATTGTGCCGGCATTTGCTGCCGAAATTGTCTCATTCATCTTTGCCCTTCAATTTCGACTCGATAAAATCGCTCATTGCCTTATTAAAATAATTCTTGTCAAACTGCTTGGCAAATTCAGCAATAACTTTTGAGTCAAATTTGTTTGAGTCAAACGTACTTAGAACTCGTGCCAGCGAATCCACAGTTTGTTCGCTAAAAAACATTCCCGTCTGGCCTTCTTGTACATAGTCAAGTGCGCCGCCTGCTTTATACGCGATAACGGGCGTGCCGGCAGCCAGAGCCTCGACTGGTGTGATGCCAAAATCTTCGAGGGCAGCCAGAATAAAAGCCTCAGCACGGCCAAGTCCATTGGTAACATCTTCATCAGACGCATTGTCTAAAAATTTCACCGTTGGCCCAGCTATACTCATCAGTTTTTGATGTTCGGGGCCGCTGCCAATGACGGTCAAATTGAGGCTAAGTCTTGAACATGTCTGAACAATTAGATCGACATGTTTATACGGAACTTGTCGACCTACCGTAATAAATCCTTGTCGAGTAGACATTTTTGATGCAGTAAAGCGTTCCGTGTTAACAGGCGGGTAGATAACCACCGAGTCTCGATTATAAAATTGTTTAATGTCACTTTGAATATGAGTTGAGTTAGCAATAAAAAAATCCGGACGCTGGGCAGCTTTGAAGTCCCAGTGGCGCAACGGACTAACGAGTATCTTTAGCCCCAGCCGTGCCAATGGATCAAACAACCTAAAACCTGGATGCTTCAAATACTGTTGGTAGTGACGCCAGTAAAAATGTGTTGGCGAGTGGCAGTAGCAAATATGAACTGTTCCTTTGGGAACACGCACACCTTTAGCTTCGCCGTTGCCGGAGCTACTAATGACCACGTCGTAACCCGATAAATCCAAATGAGTGAACCACCAAATCCTAAAAATGGTCAGATATTTACGTAGCTTTGAAAAGGGCCATTGTTGTAAGTAGCCAGTCACTGCTTTGTTATCAAGTCTACTTCGCCATTCGTCGGTGGCGTATGAGGTATAAATTGGCGCGTCCGGGAACATATGATGCAGTTCTAATATAACCAATACGGCTCCACACCCGAATAACCAATCGTGCACAATAGCTACCATTAGAATATTAAGAACAATCAA
>CAYMBM010000030.1:0-7121 GCA_964388705.1 uncultured Candidatus Saccharibacteria bacterium | reverse complement strand
GTCTGGATGACTCCTCAAATTCAGCCTCGAAAAACCGCTGGGGTAATGAATACGCTAACGTATCTAAAACCGAGGTTACATTGCTTGACAACAAATCTAAGATCGAAATAACCAATACGGTAGAATTCAAGGATCGTCTTTCTGGCCCGATTGTTGGTATGCTTGTAAAGAACACTCAAGGCAAAGTCATTCTTGGGACCAATACAAAAATCAAAAAAATTAAACTGGGAACATATAGTCGCGGGGATAAAATAAATATAAAATGGACAGTCCCCAACATATTTGCAGACGGAGCTTATCAAGTAGATGTCGCAGTCTTGGAGGGGAATGGTATAACGGTGTGTGATTGGTTGGAAAACGCCAAATCCTTCAAAGTAATAAAGGATGAACGGACACCATATGACATAAATCCGCCGATTGAGGTTAAAGTAGATGCTTAGAAAATTTCTAATGTCAGATCTCTCGAAGAAAACAGGGATAGATTTCCTCATTGATTCAAACCCATTGCGCATGAACCCCGACGAACGAGAGGCTATGACGATTTCATGCAGCGATACCGCATACATACCAAAGGTTGCTGAAGCGGGTGAGTTCGATGATTATAAAGGTGAGAAAATTCAGATAATGCACAATGGCTTGCGAGTTATTAGAGGGGGCTATCATGGAGATTGGATGGCGGGAATCATCAAGTCGCTTAAGGGCCATCACGAGCCTCAAGAGGAAAAAGTCTTCTACGAAGTAGTGGAAAGATTAAAAAAAGATAAAAAGCGCACTAAGTACATGTTGGAGCTTGGATCATTCTGGGCATACTATTCCATGTGGTTTAAGAAGGATCTGCCTGGCTCTTTAGTTTATTGCTTCGAACCTGACCCGCAAAATATTACAATCGGCAGAAAAAACGCCGCTTTAAATGGCCTAGACATTACATTTCAAGAAAGGGCAGCTGGCAGCCAGGATGGTAAGCGGATTAAGTTCCAGTTAGATTCGGACCAGGCTAAGCACATAGATACTACAATCAAAAGCGTGGACAAGTTTACGGCCGATAGCAAAATCCCCTACGTCGATATGCTGCATATGGATGTTCAGGGCGCTGAACTGGACGCACTTATAGGGACCCAGAAACTCATCGATTCGGATGGCCTACGCTTCTTATTTGTGTCCACGCACCATTACACATTTTCCCGAGATGTTCTGACTCACCAGAAATGCCTAGACTTCATTAAGCATAATAATGGGCATGTCATCAGTTCTCACAATGTGCTTGAGTCCTATAGTGGCGATGGGCTAATAGTTGCTTCATTTAACAATATAGATTCTGATTTTAAAGTTGAAACAAGCATTAATAGTAGCCAGCAATCTTTGTTCAGGCCTTATGAAGAAGATCTAGCGTTACTGCTTCAAGAGAGGTAAAAGAATGGACACCAAGTCGTTTATTAGCTATGCCCAAAACCGGGAAGACGCTGTCTTGGCAGCATTTTTGAGGGACGTCGAGCAGGGTTTTTACATCGATGTTGGCGCTAATGACCCTGAGATGGATTCGGTTACCAAAAGCTTCTATGAAAGAGGCTGGAGGGGCATTAATATCGAGCCCAACCCACAGATGCTAAAAAAGCTAAAAGCCAACAGGCCAGAAGATATAAATATACAGGCCGGGATATCAAATAAGGAAGGCAAATTAAATCTTAGGACCTACTCTAATAGCGGCCTTTCTACGTTTTCCTCCTCCATGCAGAAACAATATGCCGCCCAAGACGCACCGACCGGATTTAAGGATATTACCGTTAAAGTGACTACCCTCAAAGCGATCTTAGACAAGTACAAACCCGAGCACGTGCACTTTATGAAAATTGACGTCGAGGGACTTGAATACGAAGTGCTTTCGGGCAACGACTGGAAGAATTATAGGCCTGAGATTATCTGCATAGAAGCCAATCATAGTATTAAGAAATGGAGACCCATCTTAGAAAAAAACAATTACGAGCTAGCTTGGAACGATGGCTTGAATGATTATTATCTTGCCAACGAGAGCAAAGTCAGACGGTCAAACTTTTCTTATGCGGAAGATATGCTGGTTGACCGATTAATTACCCCGTATCATGTGCACAGCAAAATTACTGAGATTATAAATGAAAGAGACGAGGCCCTTCGCCGGAATGAGGCATTGAAGCTGAAAGTAGACCGCTTGACCGAGCAGAACAAAGAATTGGAAAAGAAGGTTCTTAATGAGCGGCGCCTGCGTTACGCCGCCCGAAATATAGTGGTGGGAGTGGACAAAGCGATCCAGGCACAAATAGAAAGGCTTAACCAGGCAAAGGCCAATGAATCCAAAATTGCCCGCCATGCCAAAACCGACTATAACTCCTCCACCGCAGAAACGCTTTTGGATGAGTTGCAGGCGGCAGACTTAACGGCCTATTACTCAAGAAAACAAACCCCGCAGCCTAAAAGAAGCCTAATCTATAAACCGGTCAAAGCTACTTACTTTGTTCCGCGAAAGATAGTGGCCGTAGGCTTAAAGTCAGCTATCAGACTTGCAAGGGACGGTAAAGCTAAATGAAGCAAAAAATCTACATTGATTGCCAATTTTTTCAGACGCCGGTATGGGACCGCGGCATGGGCAAATACACCCTTTCGCTATTGAAGCATTGCTCGAAGGAATTGGGCTCAAAAAAAGTGGAACTTATATTTAGCGACAATCTTGCAATGGATAAAAAAATGCTGGTAGAAGTAATGAATACTTTACCAAATTCAAAAATCACTTCCCTTGATTTAGTAACTACCGAGAAAATTAGCTACCGGGAGGCCGCCAAACTAAATAAACAGAGGCTTGAAGAATCCATCGGCTCTTCCCCGGATTCACAAAACGTTTTTCTGATTCCGTGCTTGTTCCAGGAACCTACGGCGTCCGTATATCCGGGTAATACCACCCGCATGATGATTTACTATGATGCTATTCCGTTTCTTTACTATCAAAAATACCGAGGCGCCATTAACTATGACAACTATCTTCAAAGGCACAAGACGCTTCTAGAGTCAGACACTATACTGACAATCTCCGAAACAGTGAAAGATGATATGGCTATTTATCTCGGAGTAGAAGCAATAAATCGCCGCATTATAAGTATTGATGGGGCGGCAGTTGAGGGCAGCGGTGAGCTACAAAAACCATACCAAGAAGTTCCAGATGACTATATTTTGCTGACAACTAGTGACGATATACGCAAAAATAATCTTAACGCCGTGTTAGCCCTAAAGCAGTTAAACAAAATTACCAAAAAAGACCTCAAAATGGTCATAACCTCATCATTCCGCAAAGCGCACCGTGAAGAATTAGAAAAACTATCCGGCAATTTAGTATTTACCGGTAACGTTGATGTGGGCGAGCTTAACTGGCTCTACAAGAATGCGAAAGCAATCTTGGCCGCATCCGAATACGAAGGCCTGGGCCTACCGATACTCGAGGCTACCCGATTCGACAAGCCAATTGCCTGTTCAAACATCGCTGTGTTTAGAGAAATATCAAACCAGGCATTTTACTTCTTTAATCCGTTAGATGTGGAAGAAATAACCCTCATGTTAAGGGACGCGGTTGATGGTAAAGATTGGGGAGAAAAGCGATCTCACTATGAATCGATTAATCAAAAGTATACCTGGGAAAGGTCTAGCCGCCTGCTCATGCACGAAATTGATGCCGGACTAGCGAATCCGGATCGAAAAAGTGAAATTGCTAAGCCCAAGATCGCAATTCTTTGCCCGGCGCCAAGCGGTTATTCAGCAGTTGGACGGGTTGTTCAGGAGTCCCATGATGCGCTGTCCAAATATTTTGACATTGATTATTACTTTGAGAATCGAAAAAGTCGGATCGTGTCCATCCGCCCCAACTACATAAAGCACGTTACTAATAGTTATGAAGTCTCAGACTTCAACGCTGCAAGGTACGCCGATTACGACGCTGTCATATACCATATCGGCAATAGTGAATATCATTTTACTACCATTTGTAACGCTCTTTATTTACCCGGCCTTGTTATTATCCACGATACCCAACTGACCGAATGCTTTGGCGAAATGGCCAAGCTGGGATATATAAGCCCGGAAAGATTGGAAGTGGAGATTAAACTGAACCAGCTCATGAACGCGGAGCGGTCAGTGTTTATAGGTTCAATCCTAAATAATCAAATCGGGGCTGTTTGCCATTCAGACTACGCACTGGAGGCAATGAGTAAAATCAATATTAAAGATGTCTTGTTAAAGCGTAACGCATTGGCTATACCAACTCCCTTGCAGTCGCCTCGCGTTGTCAGAAAAAAAAGAGTTCAAGTCGGTTTAGCGGGAGTTTTAAGCGGAAAACGCAAGGGCATAGATATTATTAAAGATTTAGCGCGGGATCCGGAAATATCCGCGAACGCGGCATTCTATGTGTTTGGTTTTAACTTGCTTGATCCGCAAGACATTGAAGAGCTAAAAAGCTTCGACAATATCACGGTCAAAACAGACTTGTCGGACCTAGCTTACCAAACGCAGCTAGCCAATTTAGACATAATGATAAATTACCGCTCAGAATACAGAGGCGAAAGCTCATCTTCCGTGTTAGAAGCCATGAGATATGGCTGCACAGTCATAGTCAACGGTAGCGCCGGCTGGTTTGCAGAATTACCTGACGCTGTTGTGGCAAAAGCCAATAGCCCCGCCCAATTAGAGAAAGTATTGCGGGAGCTTATACTATCTCCTGGCAAAAGAGCTAAAATCGGCGAGGCCGCAAGGACGTATGTGCCAAAGCACCACAGCCCAGCGTTATATAGCCAAAGCTTAAAAGAACTCTATAATAAGACTACAAATAGCCGGTCAATAAATGCTCAGAGGCGACAAATTATCAAAGAGGCGGGTAGCTTAGACCAGGTAGCCAGTAAAGTGGGGGAGCTTGATGAAAGATAAAAAACTTTGGATAGACTTGACCATGCTTGTACATTGGCAAGGCCAACTAACAGGCATACAGAGAGTAGAATTCAATCTAGCTCGTCGGTTTTCACAGAGCCCTAATGTGAGTTTTTGCGTATTCGATAAGCATTATAAGGAATTTTTTGAATATGATTTTGCTAACATCGAGGCGAAAATAACCGCTCTGCAAAATACTCAGCAGACTGCCAATTATACTGGCAATACAGGACCGTCATTGCGACACAGGTTATCGCCGTATTTGCCATCTAGCGCCAAACGATCAATCAAGGCTGTTTACAACACAACTAAATTTAAACCAAAATCTAAGCTGGCAAATAGCGTCAAGATTAACTCAGGCGAAAAACTATTAATTTTAAGCGGTGATTGGTCGGACGAGATATTCTACACAACTCTCACAGCAATGAAGCAAAAAACTGATTTCTCAATAATTCAAATCGTGTATGATCTTTTGCCAGCCGTCCAACCGGCCTTTTTCGTACCAGGTATGTCGGCTCAAGTCTCCAACTACATGGCGGCAATTCTTTCAATTGCCAACCAGATCCTGGCAATCTCTCAAGCTACAAAGAAAGACATCCAAAATTTCCAAAAAGCTAACAAATTATCGCCCTGCCCAGTAGATGTTTTTCGGCTGGGCGATGATTTCGCAAATCAATCCCCTTTGCAGCCTCAAATACCAGTCGAGCCAAATCAATTCCTTCTTTGTGTCGGCACAGTTGAATCAAGAAAAAACCACCAAGCCCTTTATTATGCGGTGCGCGAGGCGATAAAGCGCAAAATCGATTTGCCGCCGATTGTCATTGCCGGCAAAAAAGGATGGCTAGTAGATAACCTGCTCTATTTAGTTGAAAACGATCCGACTATCAGCCAAAAAATAATTTTCTTGCATGATGCGACAGACCGGGAGATCGCTTGGCTGTTCAAAAACTGCATGTTCACTCTATACCCATCGTTTTACGAAGGCTGGGGTCTGCCGATCGCAGAATCGCTTTTTTATAACAAATTTTGCTTGTCGTCAGGGACTTCATCGATGCCCGAGATAGCCGGAGATTTAGTAGATTATTTTTCGCCAAATAACCCTGCTGAGATACTAGGGATGATACATAAATACACAGCCGATGCGAAATTACTAAAATCTAAGGAAGAAAAAATTAAGAAAAATTATAAACCAACGAGTTGGGATGACACCTTCGCACAGGTTGGAAAATTTATTAGTTGATGGCTAATGAACAATTGCCGGGAAGCTAGCGGTGTGCTCGTTCACCCAAGTTAAGCCTTCAACTACCGGCGCGTAGGTATCGGCGTTATTGCCTGTATAGCTTCCGGCGCTTGGGGCTGTGATCCAAAACTCAAACGAACCAATTTGCCCTGGGGCTACGGTAAACTCCTGCAAATATGCCGCTCTTTTACAGCTTGGTGAGCCTCCGGGCCAACTACTATCGCAATACTTTCCGGCTATATCAACTTGATTTAAAGTGGCCGGGCCTAGGCTAAATGGATTCGTTGTGTTCTTGTGCCAAATAGCGGTACCGGTATTTCTCAGACTAAGACCAATGTAATAACGTTGACCAGCCACCAACTGCCCCATATTAATAGGTGTCGATTTAGTAGTGTCAGTATAAGCGAATTGGCTGATCAGGCCCCATGAGTAGTAGGCTGGGCTTATACTACCGGCCAGCACAGCAGCGCTATTCATCCAAGCTACGCCTTCTACCAACGGCGTAAAGCTTTCACTATAACTACCAGAGTTGGGGGCCTTTATCCAAAACTCAAACGAACCAGTTTGTCCTGGGGCAACAGACCACTCGTGTAGGGGTGCCGCACGATTGCAGGCTAGCCATGAGGGCTCACATAAGCCGCTATCCCGGTCGATAGGGTTAGACGCGCCCAATACAGCGGGCGCCGCGCCGTCTCTTTGCCACAGCATATTGCCGGTATTTTTAGCACCCATTACCGCGTAGTAGTGTTGACCGGCAGCTAGGTGAGCTAAATCCACGGCATTTTGTTTGGAATCGTCGGTAAACGCTTGGAGGCCGGATGGACTCCATGTGTAACTGGGTGGGGTGACTCTCATGGGGAAACTAACAGTATGGCTGTCCATCCACGCAATGCCCTCCATAACCGGAGCGAAAATTTCGTTATATTCTCCGGGAGTAGAGGGTGTA
>CAYMBM010000029.1:0-7207 GCA_964388705.1 uncultured Candidatus Saccharibacteria bacterium | reverse complement strand
ATCGGACAGATATTTTGCGTGACCTACGGCTGGGAACCTACGACGTAGTTGTCGGTATAAACTTACTCCGCGAAGGTTTGGATTTGCCAGAGGTCAGTCTAGTGGCGATCTTAGATGCCGATAAAGAAGGTTTCTTGCGCAGTGAACAGGCTTTGATCCAAACCGTTGGCCGGGCTGCCCGTCATGAACAGGGCCGAGTGCTGATGTACGCCGATAAAGTCACTAAGAGTATGCAACGGACTATAGATGAAACCGACCGCCGGCGAAAAATTCAGGCAGCCTATAATAAAGCCCATCACATTACACCCAAAGGCATTAGTCGGGCAATTGAAAAGGGTATGCGGCCTGATCTACCGGAGGAAGCCAAACGGGCCAAGCTGGATCTAAAGAAAATTCCCAAAGATGAATACAAACACCTGATTAAAGATTTGACTGGTCAAATGGATTTAGCAGCTGCTAATTTGGAATTTGAGAAAGCCGCAGAACTACGCGATATTATTGCTGACATTAAGTCTAAACTCTAAATTAATGAATTTGGGCGTAGTCAATTTCATCAATTGTCACGCCATCGCGTAGTTGTAGTGTCAAACCAAGGAAGCGGCGTTCAATTCCTGAGATTACTCGTTTATCAATGCCAGTCACATGTCCGCGGCCTAGCTGTCTAAACTTAACCAGGGGGTGGTCCTCTAAGATCTGTTTATAGCTTTCTTGATCTCTGGCTAGCTTTCTCCCAAAAAAGGCGACTGTAGCTGGACTGTCTAATGGAAAATGACGAGCTAAAAAGCCGCCTCCACCATCTAATATAGGTGTGAGTGTATCCCGGAACTGTCTGGCCCCATCAACTGACAAATCAACCGTTTTCCGATAATGCCAAGCTTTGATCGGGTTGAGCATTAACTTGCCTAATTGTAAAACAAGGGTTAAAGCCTCGGGTCCCAAATTCTTGAGATAATCTAGTAATTCCTCAGGTGATAATTCAAGTTTTTCAGCAACTCTAGGGTCGGTAAAGTTAGAATAAATCACGATTCGATCAAATTGATCGGCGTAAGCCGCAACACCAAAACCGATATTGGAACCGCGCGAATACTGTTCTTGGGCAATTACTTCAGAATCAAGAATGCCAATGTCTTCAGCCTCATCTAATATTTGGTGTGTGTTATAAGCACTATGGGACAGTGGTATCGATCCACCCTTTTCGCCGCCTATTATTAAGACGTCTAAGCCCAAAGTCATCAACATCCTGGCAACGTCAGTATTAAAACCCCCTGGTTGAGTGCCTAATGATGTGTTTTTGACCACAGTCAAACCTATGGGATTATCTGATTCACCAATTAAAACATCATGCCTAATTCCGTCACTCATCTGCCATTCTTCAAGCCATGTTGTGCCACAATTTTCATGTATGGTTGGTTCCAGGCTAATACGGTACGAAGAATCAACTTCGGTATCATAAATTGGTAAAGGAAGTAGACTGAGATCAGACGGTGCATCACTAAAAACACCCTCGGCTAGAGGGTGTTCGTTTGTTGAGAGCTCGAAAACCTGAGCTTCTACTTCTGGTGTTTGTGGAGGCATGCCTCCAATTACGGTGGACGACATTTTTGTTCCTTATGTGGTGAGGAATCTCACGCTTATCCTTATGCTAAACCCAAAATTTTGCTTTGTAAAGTAATTTGTTGCCCAGCTCTGTTATACTGAGATAATACATGGCGGAACTCACCCAAAAAGATGTCTTAAAATTGGCCTCGTTGGCCAAGCTGCACCTAAGCGACGATGAGGTGGAGCGGTTTCAAAAAGAGATCGAAGCCATACTTGGCTACGTTGCCCAATTACAAAAGGTACCACTTGCTAACGAGGAGCCCACATATCAAGTGACTGGGCTAAAAAATGTCATGCGCCCAGATGAAGTTTATGACTATGGTGCCTCTAGCCAACTGTTACTAGAGAATGCGCCGGCCTCGGAAAAGGGGCACATCAAAGTCCGAAGGATTCTGGAATGAGTCAGTGGCCAAGCCTCGATGTCCTGGCAAAACAAGTCCAGGACGGAGCAGTTTCAGCTGAGGAGTTGGTTGAACGTTCACTCAAAGCTATACATCAGCATAAAGATTTCAATGCCGTAATAGTTGGTGTTGAGAGTCGGGCCAAGGAACGAGCTGTTCAAATTGATGCTGATATCAAAGCCGGTCGGTCGGTTGGGCAGTTGGCTGGGATTCCATTTATTGCTAAAGATAACTTTTTGACGTTTGGTAGCGAAACGACGGCTGCCAGTAATATTTTAAAGGGTTTTCAAGCTCCTTATCAGGCGACGGCCATCGCCAGGTTGGAAGCCGAGGGCGCCATCGTGGTAGCCAAAGCTAACCTTGACGCGTTTGGTCATGGCGCGTCAACTGAGAATAGCGATTTTATGGTGACTAAGAACCCCCATGATAAGACAAAGGTGGCCGGTGGTTCCTCTGGAGGGTCGGCAGCTGCGGTGGTGCTAGATATGGCTCCTTTTGCGGTTGGAACAGATACGGGCGGATCAATCCGTTTACCAGCCTCGTTTACTGGCGCGGTTGGTTTTAAGCCCACCTACGGGCTGGTTTCACGTAGTGGTGTCGTCGCCATGGCCAGTAGCACCGATGTCATAGGCCCACTGACGCGCACCGTTGAAGATGCCGCCTACGTTCTTAATGTTATGGCCAGCAAGGATCCCCTCGATAGCACGACTATCGATCGCGACGCTCAGCCTTACCAAGAACTTGAAAGGCATATAAAAGGTCTTAATATTGGCGTTATCAAAGAGTTTATGGGCGAAGGTGTTGACTCGGGCGTCAAAGCCCAGGTTGAATCGGCGCTTGAGCGGCTTAAAGCGGCCGGTGCCAAACTTGTTGAGGTTAGTTTGCCGTCACTACCATTGTCTTTAGCTTGTTACTATATTATTTGCCCGGCAGAGATTAGCAGTAACTTGAGTCGCTATGACGGTCAACGGTATGGCTATTCTTCAGGCAAGGGCACAACCTTGGATGATAGTTACAACTGGTCGCGCAGTGAAGGGTTTGGCAATGAGGCCAAACGGCGGATTATGATAGGTACCTATGTACTGAGTAGTGGCTACTACGATGCCTACTACAAAAAAGCTCAAACGGTTCGAACAAAGCTGATTGAGGAATTTGATCAGGTGTTTAAAAATGTTGATGTCCTGGCTGGTCCGGTAGCGCCAACTACCGCTTTTGAAATAGGCAAAAAAACCAACGATCCATTGCAGATGTATCTGGTTGACATTATGACAGTTGCTGCCAGCCTGGCTGGGCTGCCGGCTATTTCGGTGCCAGCCGGGCTGAGTGATGGTTTGCCTGTTGGCTTACAATTGATTGGACCGCAAAAAGCTGATCGGCGGGTGTTAAGTATAGCGAGGGCTGTATGAGCACGGCTACAATGATTACAATCAGTAGTAGCGCCGGGCTTATTGCCACATTACTGCTTGCTATTTTTTTCTGGCGAAAACCTAAACGGTTGAACATTACTATCTATGTTACAGAGTGGAAAGAGCTCCAAGCTTATTGTCGTGATAAGTCAACCTGGCATCTGGCGATTACAGATGCGGATAAGTTACTGGATAAGGCTCTCCGCCGTCGCAAGTACCGCGGCAAGCGAATGGGCGAGCGTCTAGTTGCTGCCCAACGTATCCTGACCAATAATGATAGTATTTGGGCAGCTCATAATCTAAGCAAAAAGGTTGTGACCGATCCGTCGACCAAACTAAGTCAACAAAGAGTCAAATCAGCTTTGATAGCCTATAGACAAGCCTTAGCGGACATAGGAGCACTGCCCAATGGCAAAGCCCAAAACAACTAAGTCGTACTACCCAACCATTGGTATTGAGTGCCACGTCCAATTAAAAACCAAAACCAAGTTATTTTCGGCTGTTGGCAACGATGCCCGTGAGGCTCCGCCCAATACCCTCATCAGTCACATTGATTTAGGCATGCCGGGGGCGCTGCCGGTTCTCAATGAGAAAGCTGTAGAGTACGCGGTGCGAGCTGGTTTTGCCCTAGGAGTAGAACCTCAAAAGTACAGTTACTTCGAGCGAAAGCACTACTTTTACCCCGACTTGCCCAAGGGTTATCAGATAACACAGCTAAGTCATCCGATTATTAAGGGTGGCCAGGTTCACTTTGAAGTTAATGGTACTCCCAAAACCGTTCAGATTAATCGGGTACAGATGGAGGAGGATGCCGGGAAAAGTACTCATCCGGCCGCTAAAGATTACAGTTTGGTCGACCTTAACCGAGCTGGTACCCCTTTGCTCGAGATTGTGTCTGAGCCTGACATGCACAGTGCCGTAGAAGCCAAGGCCTACGCTCGCGAACTTTATCTGCTAATGCGCTACGCCGACGTTAGCGATGCCAACTTGTATTACGGCAACATGCGCTTTGATGTCAATGTTAGCGTCAGTCCTGACAATAATCATCTTGGCGTACGGACCGAAACCAAGAACTTAAACAGCTTTAGAAGTGTTGAAAAAACTGTTGAATATGAAGTAAAGCGTCAGACTGAATTGCTGGAAAAGGAGCAAGCCATTGTTCAAGAAACTCGCGGCTGGGATGATGCTAAACAAAAGACTTTTTCTCAGCGCAGTAAAGAAGATGCCCACGACTATCGCTACATGCCGGAACCAGATATTCCACCAATTGAATTAGCACAGGATTTTATAGCACAAGTGCGGCAAGCCATGCCACCGCTGCCAGCTGATATCAGAAAAAATATGCTTCGAGCTGGTCTTGATACGGCCACTATAGAGGTACTACTGGAGTATCCAGCCTTAGTCTCACGTTGGGAAGCAGTGCAAAAGTTGGATGCTTCCCCTGAAGCGCTCAAAAGAGTCGGCGACTGGTTTGTAAATGTTATTTTGTCTGAAGAGTTGCAACGATTGCCAGGTCTTGATTTAGATGCATCAACAAAAACAACAGAGACATTTTTGTATCCACTAGGCTTGGTCGAGCTCTCGCAGATGATTGATCAGCATTTGCTTAGCAGTAGTGCCGCCAAATTTTTACTGACTACTTATTGGAAAGAACTTATCAATTTACATGAAAAGGCTCGTGAGCATGACCTGATCCAAGTTTCGGACGAAGACGAGATCGCTACGATCGTTAAAACGGTTATTGCTAACAACCCCCAAGCAGCCGCGGATGTAAAAAGTGGTGAAATCAAGGCTATTGGCTTTTTGGTTGGTCAAGTTATGAAAGAGTCCAAGGGTAAAGCTAACCCAGAACTGGCACAGAAGCTTCTCAAAAAGCAATTAGGATTGTAGGCGATCAGACCTTTGTCCAGAGATAGCATATTTTGTGCGCAGAAGTTGAATGTTTGCTTTAGCTTTGTCAGTGAACCACATTGGCAAGTTAGAATCTAAAAAGCCTGCCAGAAAGTCCATAGCACCAGGCACCCATTCGGCAACAGTACAAGTCTTCCTTTCAAATTTGCATGTTTCACGGTAAAAGGCCAGGGCGCGCTCTTCAAAAACTTCAAAGTCCTCTGAAGTATTAAAAATATCAGCCATCCTGAGGCTGATAGCCTCGGGGCTGTTGCAATCTTCGCCGCGTCGAGTAGTGACAATAAGATCATGAACTGGTTGAGCCACTGTTTCTTCATCATAACCACTGTCAACTAAATAGTGTAAGGCGATCCAAGCGGAACGATGTTCTTTGCTGGCAAAAGTCATCCCTGGTACAACTTCCTCATCAAGCGGTTTGTGGGCGTGGATATCATGGGTTATGGCTGCAAAGCCGAGAACGCGTCGATTGATAGTCGTTCCTACGGCTTCAAGCTGATCAGCTAAGGCCATGGATATCTCGTATACGCCCCAGGAATGAGGAAAATGATGAAACTCCGCTTGGTCGGAGTGTTGGGGCTCGGCCCATTCAGCAATAGTTTGAATTTGAGTTTCAAAATCAATTGGCAAGGCTAACTCCGGTCGGTAGCTCGTCTCTATCATAAGTGACATTATTGTACGCTTCGCTTCAAAAATAACAAGACCAGAGAATGGTACAATGAAAGTCATGGCAACTCAAAAGGTTAGAAAAGCAGTCATTGCGGCTGCCGGCTTTGGCACCCGCTTTTTGCCCCAAACCAAAGCCATGCCCAAAGAAATGCTGCCGCTCGTAGATAAGCCAATTATTCAGTACATCGTGGAAGAGCTGGCGACGGCTGGCATCCAAGATATTGTTATTGTGACTGGCTACCACAAACGCTCGATTGAGGATCACTTTGATTACATTAGTACAGATTTGCGACTTAATTTGAAACAGGCTGGCAAGGACGATTTACTGGAGCAAACTAAAAAGATTTCTGATCTGGCAAATTTTGTCTACGTGCGCCAGAAAGGACCTTATGGTAACGCCACACCACTGATGAATGTTCGTCATCTCATTGGTGACGAGCCGTTTATTTATACCTACGCCGACGATTTGGTTGTGGCGGAACCCAACCGCTTTGTTCAAATGATTGAGCACTACGCGGAATTTCAGAGTGCTATTTTACCTTGTATACCCATCGAAAAAGACGAAGACTACCTAAAGTATGGCGTGGTGGCTGGCGAAGAGCTCAGAGATGGTGTTCTAAAAATGACAACAATTGTTGAAAAACCAGGTAAGGAGCAAGCACCTTCTCATTTTGCCAGTGTTGGTGGTTACCTGTTGACGCCCGAGATCTTTGGGTATCTGGAGGAAGCTAGCCAGCATATTCCAGAGGGTCAAGAATTTCAAATTCAACCAGCTATGCGCAGTATGATCTCTGACGGTAAGCAACTGGTAGCTAGCTTGATTAAAGATGCCCACTATTATGACACTGGTAACAAGCTCGAATACCTGAAGACAGTGGTTGATTTTGCCTTGAAACATGAAGATATAAAAGTGGCTTTTCTTGATCATTTGCGAACACTAGTCGAGTGAGTTTTGAAGTGGTGTATACTAGAAACGGATGAACGGAGCAGAGAGGGTACTAGTAATCATACTGTCGTCAGCGCTGGCGATCTTCTTGGTTTTAGCCATTGTAGCGGTCGTCCTAGTTATTAAAGTCTTAAACTACATTAAGCGCATTGCTGCCAAGGCCGAACAGTTGGCCGATAAAGCCGAAGCAATTGGCACCATTTTTAAAGCTACAGCTGGCCCAGCGGAAATAGGGCTTTTGATCACAAATATCGATGAAACAGTATTACAAAAAAGAA